>DASWKD010000001.1:0-7999 GCA_036396815.1 Actinomycetota bacterium
ATGCCCGCATCCGGCGGGCACAGGGAAGGGGGAAACATGGAACCGAAGCTCTTCCAGCGCCTGCTGGCCGAGTTCGTGGGCGCCCTGGCTCTGGTGTTCATCGGCGGGGCGGCCATCATCAGCTCCCAGGCCGGGGGCGGCCTGATCACCGTGGCCCTGGCCCACGGCCTGGCCATCGCGGTCATGGTCTCCGCGGTGGGCCACGTGTCGGGCGGCCATTTCAACCCGGCCATCACCATCGGGGCCTGGGTCACCCAGCGGATCCGGCTGGGGGACGCCCTGGGCTACCTGGGCAGCCAGCTGGCCGGCGCGGCCGCCGGGGCCCTGTTGCTCAGGCTGTCCATCCCCAAAGAGCTGTGGGAGCCCACGTCGCTGGGAACGCCCACGGTCACCGAGTTCGCCGGGTTCGGCGTGGGCCAGGCCGTGCTGATCGAGGCCGTGCTGGCGTTCTTCTTGGTGTGGGTGGTGTTCGCCACGGCCATGGACCCGGACGGCTCGTTCGGCAAGATCGCCGGGCTGGCCATCGGGCTGACCATCGCCATGGGCGTCATGGCCGCCGGCCCGTTCACCGGGGCGGCCATGAACCCGGCCCGGGCGTTCGGCCCGGCGGTGGTGGGCGGCTTCTGGACGAACTGGTGGGTGTGGTGGGTCGGCCCGGTGGCCGGAGGGATCATCGCCGCCCTGCTGTACGACTCGGTGATGCTCCGGACCCGGATGAAGCCTCCCGCCGAGGACACCCACGCCCCGGCTCCGGCCGCGCCCGAGTACGGCGGCCCAGGCGAACCGAGCGGCGGGATGATGGACGAGCCGGAGGCCTAGCACCGGCCGATGACACGGGGGGTGGTGGTCCGGGAGCTCTCCTCGATCGAGGAGGCCCGGGAAGCCGCCGGGCTGATCGACGGGATCTGGGGAGGGACCCGGATCATCACCCCCGAGCTCATGCGGGCCCTGGCCACCCACGGCGGGCTGGTCCTGGGCGCCTTCCTCGACGACCGTCTGGCCGGGGCCCAGGTGGCCTTCCTGGGCATGGTGGAGGGCGAGGTGATCCTGCATTCCCACGTCACGGGGGTCCCACCCGAGCACCAGCACGGCGGGGTGGGGCTGGCCCTGAAGGGAGCTCAGCGGGCGTGGTGCCTGGCCCGGGACATCGCCGCGGTGACCTGGACGTTCGATCCGCTGATCGCCCGGAACGCGTACTTCAATCTGCACAAGCTGGGGGCGGTGGCCGTGCGGTTCCTCCCCGACTTCTACGGGCCCATGGACGACCCCTTCAATGCCGGCCACCCCACCGACCGGCTGGAGATCCGGTGGGAGGTTGGCTCCGAGCGGGTGGAACAGGCCATGTCCGGCCGCGCCCAGCCCGTCCCCCAGGACGCCGCCCCACCGCTCCTGGATGACGAGGGCGGTCTGCCGGCCCCCCGTCCGGAAGCCACGGGCCAGCGCCTGCTGGTCCGGGTCCCCTCCGACTACCTGCTCCTGCGGGAGACCGATCCCGCCGCGGCCGCGGCCTGGCGGGAAGCGGTGCGGCGGAGCCTCATCGAAGCCTTCCGGCGCCGGTACCGGGCCATCGGGTTCGCCCGATCGGGGGCCTACCTCCTGGAGCGGACGTGACCGCGGACCTGGAGGCGGTGGACCTCATCCGGGTCCGCCTGCCGCTGGTCCGCCCGTTCCGGACCTCGTTCGGGACGATGGCCGAGAAGGAAGCCATCCTGGTCCGGGCCGTGGACGCGGACGGTGCCGAGGGGTGGGGGGAATGCGTGGCCGGCGCCGAGCCCTCGTACTCGGAGGAGTGGAACGACGCAGCCTGGCTGCTGCTCCGCGATGTCCTGGCCCCCGCGGCCCTGGCCGGTCGCGACCCGGGGGTCCGGGGCAACCCGATGGCCCGCTCCGCGCTGGACCTGGCCCTGCTGGACGTGGACCTCCGCCGCCGGGGGGTGAGCCTAGCCGCGCACCTGGGCGGGACCCGGGAGCGCGTCTCCTGCGGGGTGAGCCTGGGGATCGAGGAGCGCATCGAGGACCTCCTCCCGCAGGTGGAGTCACGTCTGGCCGAGGGCTACCGGCGGGTGAAGCTGAAGATCGAGCCGGGGCGGGACGTGGAGGTGGTCCGGGAGGTCCGTGAGGCGTTCCCCGACGCCTCGCTCTCGGCCGACGCCAACGCCGCCTACCTCCCGGCCGACGCCGGCCACCTGGCGGGTCTGGACCACCTCGGCCTGGCCTACCTGGAGCAACCGCTCCCCGCGGACCACCTCCTGGGGCACGCCGACCTCCAGGAGCGCCTGACCACCCCGGTGTGCCTGGACGAGACCATCACCTCGGCCACGGTGGCCGCCGAGGCCATCCGCCTGGGGGCCTGCCGGGTCATCAACATCAAGATGGGACGGGTCGGCGGCCCGGGCCCGGCCAAGGCCATCCACGACCTGGCCCGGGCCCAGGGCATCCCGGTGTGGTGCGGGGGGATGCTGGAGACCGGGATCGGCCGGGCCGCGAACCTGGCCCTGGCCTCGCTCCCCGGGTTCACCCTCCCCGGCGATACGAGCGCCTCTGCCCGCTATTTCCCGTTCGACCTGACGGAGCCCTTCGTGATGGATCCTGACGGGACCATAGCCGTGCCCTCCGGCCCGGGGTTGGGCGTTGCACCCATCCCGGACATCCTGGAACGCGCGTCGGTTGAGCGGACCACTGTGCGAGCGGGGTGAGCGGCTGTACAGTTGAACCCATGTCTACGGTGCCCAAGGACGAGGCGGAGCGCCTGGCCGCCCTCCAGCGGTACGGCGTGCTGGACACCCCGCCGGAGGATTCCTTCGATCGGCTGACCCGGCTGGCCACCCGGATCTTCGACGTCCCCATCGCGCTGGTGTCGCTGGTGGACCAGGATCGCCAGTGGTTCAAGTCGTGCACGGGCCTGGACGTGGCCGAGACCCCCCGGTGGACGGCGTTCTGCTCCCAGGCCATCCTGTCGGACGACGTGACCGTGGTCCCGGACGCCACCCTGGACCCGCGCTTCGCCGACAGCCCGCTGGTCACCGAGATGGGGATCCGGTTCTACGCCGGAGCCCCGCTCCGGTCCCCCGACGGCCACAACCTGGGCACCCTGTGCATCAAGGACCGCGTCCCACGGGACCTCTCGGCCGAGCAGCGAGACATGCTCCGGGACCTGGCCGCCGTGGTGGTGGACGAGATGGAGCTCCGCCTGGCCCTGAACAGGCTGGCCGGGTCGAACCAGGAGCTGTACCGGGACCGAGCCAGGGCCGTCCGGGCCCTCCACGACCTGGAAGACCGGACGGACTCCCCTCCTCCGGCCTAGGCCGTACTCTTCCGGCGGCGGAGGGCCAGTCCCAGGGCCAACGCTCCCGCGACCAGCGCGGAGCCGGCCATCGGGGCCGGGTCGTCCCACGGCTTGGGCAGGCGGCACGCCTTGTCCAGGGGGAGACCGCCCACCGCCGTGGCCTGGACGATCTCCCGGGATCCCCTGGCGTCCAGGAGCAGGGGGATGACCGGTTCCGCGGCCTGGCCGACCGGGACGTGTATCTCGCCGTCCCGCTCGACGGTCTCGATCCCATGCAGCGCCATGGCCGTGGCTGCGGTGGCCGCCTGGGCCGGGGTCAGCCGGTAGTAGCAGGGCGGCGGGTACACGGTCTGGGACGCGGTGGGGGTCATGTTGTCCGCGCCCCCGAAGTAGGCCGGCACGTTCTGGGCCTGGCCCTCGCCCTCCATGCGCAGCGGTGCCGTGGCCGTGGCCTGGCGGACCTGCTCGCCCTTGGTCCGGAGGTAGGTGAACGTGCACTCCACGATGGTCCGGTGGCTATCCACCCGCCGGCGCTGCTGGGCCGGCGTGCTGCCCACCTCGTTGGGGAGCTGGGTGGGGTTGTCCGACATGGATACGGCGGTCTCGAACAGGATGCCCAGGCTGTGCCGGAGACCCATGGCGTTGCGCATGATGCCGTCGTCGTGGTCCCCGGCGGTCTGGGCGACGTTCGTGTCCGCCACGGCCTGCTGGCCGTACTCGTCGGCGGTGTACCCGGCCGCCTCCACGCAGGGCTCCACGTGGCTCAGGATGTAGTCCTTGGCCAGGTCGTGCACCTGGCGCTCCACGTTCAGGTTCCGGGGCCACAGGTACAGGACGTCGTCGTCGTACACGACGGGCTGCGAAGGCCCGTACTCGTGCAGGTCGATCGACATGTCCGGCTTCCAGTCCCTGACCACCGCGGCCATGGCCCGGGCTTCGCGCGTGGCCAGGCCCATGTGGTCCCGGTTGATGTCCACGCCCTGGGAGTTCCCCCGGCTGTTCGCGTTCCGCCCGTCTGGGTTCGCCGAGGGGACGAACAGGAACGTCATGTTCGAGAGCTGGTCGATCAGAGTGGGGTCGGTGGTGAAGGCCAGGTCGCGCAGGGCCTTCAGGCAGGCCTCGCGCCCGGCCGGCTCGTTGCCGTGCTGAGAGCACACGAAGAGCACCGTGGGCTCGTCCTGCGCTCCCTCGACGTCCCGAGGGGTGGGGTGGCCCACCTTCACCAGGTGCAGGGGCCGGTTCTGGAGGGTCCGGCCGATCTCCTCGATCTCCACCCGGTCGGACCCGGCGTCCACCGCGGCCAGGAAGTCCAGCTCCTGCTGGTGGGTGGTCCAGTTGGCCCCGTTGGACTCCTCGAAGCCGGTCTGAGGCGGCCCTTCCTGGGCGGCGGCCGGTCCCAGGCCGACACCGGCCAGGGCCCCGCCGGTGGTCAGTGCGGCCACCACCGTGGCCCGGACGCTGATCGAGATGCGCATCGCTCTGATCCCCCTTGCTCGGTTGGCCCTAGGGTTCGACCCCGGGCCCCCGTATCCCTTTGTGCACTCGCCCAAAGCGAAGGGGCGGCCCGAAGGCCGCCCCTCCTGCGTGCTGGTCCGTGGCCCTAGCCGCCCGAGGGTGGTGTGCGGAGCACCGGGCCCCCGATCTGGCGGACGGCGATCCCGTCACCCACGTGCGTGGCGGAGGTGGTCCCGCTGTTGCAGGCCCCGATGCAGTCGTCCGAGGTGGCCACCCAGGCCTCCCCTGCGGTCGAGATCTGGATGTCGATGAAGTCCCACAGGCCGGCGCACCGGCCGGGACCGCAGACCCCTCGGTGGATCGGGTTCGTCGGCGGGTTGCCCGTGGCCGACAGGAACACCGGGTCCGCCGCCAGGGCGTCCTCGGTGACGACCACCGTCTGGCTCCACGCCCGGTTCGAGGCCGTGGTGGTGGCCGACGGGAAGCTGATGGCGATCTTGCCGGGATCGCCCCCCGCCACCACCGGGAAGTTGGACTGCACAACGCCCGGCGGAGCGATCATCGTGGGCGCGCTCCAGGTCTGACCGTGGTCGGTGGAGGTCGACAGGTACGGGAGGGTCGTCCCGCTGGCCGAGTTGATCCACACGTAGTACAGGTTCCCGGCGCTGTCGGAGGCGATCGAGGTGTGCGGTGTGGCGCTGGACACCGTGCTCACCTCGCGACGGACCCAGGAGTCCCCGTTCGTCTCGCTGATGGACACGTACGGCCTGGAGCTGGGGCAGTTCTGGCTGGTGGGCAGGAAGATCCGGCCCTCGGGGTCCGCCTCCAGGTGCCCGTGCAGGCCCACGCACCCGCTGCCGATCGGTCCGTATGCGGGGTTGGGCAGCGGCTGCCAGGTCAGGCCGCCGTTGATGCTGCGGCCGCATGAGGACACCACCAGGCGGTTGGTGCAGTAGTAGAGCGCGTTGGGGTACAGGACCGTCAGGAGGCCGCCCCGGGGCTTGGCCGCCACGATGGTCTGATGGTCGACGGGGACGTCGCCACAGGCCAATGGGTTCTGGATCCAGTTGGCTCCCTCGTCATCCGAGTAGGCCAGCCACTGGCACGCCCCGGTGAGATCGAAGGTGAAGATCCGGTTCGTGCCGGGGTCGAGGTAGATCATCGGGTCGGCGTTGCCCGGGGGGAGCCCGCCGCCGTCCACGGGGAGCCCGGGCTGGATCGAGGTCCAGGTCAGGCCGCCGTCGGTGGACTTCCGGGCGTCCGTCTTGGCCACGCCCCATACGAAGTTGGTGTCCACCACGATGGTGGACCCGGCCATGTAGGCGGTGCCGTCGGATGCCACGCCGATGGTGGGCTCGGCGGCCTTCTGGCCGATGCCGACGCCCTGGAGGACCAGCTTCTCGCCCTTGAAGCAGCCGGGCGGCTCGTCGTTCTCGTCACAGTCGGGAATCTCGGTGCTTGGGATCCCTCCCGGCGCGCCGGCGTGGTAGACCTGCTGGACCGACCCCTCCACCGGGACGCCCTGGGTGGCGTCGGCGGTGGCGGTGGGCGGGCCCGTCTCCGTCAGGGGGAGGACCAGGACCATGGCCAGGAGGGCCAGACGGGTCCGCCTCGATCGTGCATGTTCAAGCGCTGAGCGCATGTCGGTTAGTCCTTTCTTCTCGGCTCATTGATAGGTTCGCCACGGCACCCGGCGTTTCCTCCCGGGAGAGCCGTATTCCCGTTGTGCAGGTGCACAAATCGCATACGGAGGATGGGCCAGGCCGTCCGGGGGTCCGGTGCGGCCCCTCCGGCGGAGAGGGCGTCGATCCCGAAGGAGTGACTGGAGTCCCCGGGAACGCGGAAGGCCCGCCCCCCGAAGGTGACGGGCCTATCCGCACAGCCGAGGGGATCAGCCGGCCGGTGTGCTCACCGTGGGCTGGACGCTCTCGCGGGTCGCGTTGTCGTCGTCTGTCGGGTATGGCGTCATCGGGCCCGGCAGCGGCCAGGTCAGCGCGTCGGACGCGCTGAAGGTCGGAGTGACCGTCCGCGAGCTGGACGAGGCCTTCGTCCCGGTGAGGTTGATGACCCGCTCCCAGGTCAGGAATGGGATGTCGATCGAGGCCTGGGAGATGCTGATCGACTGGTTCGTCTGGTAGGGCAAGAATTCCGGATGGCCGCTGGTGACGTGCACGGCCAGCCTGTGTCCCTCCCGGACGACGTGGTCGCGGGGATGCAGGGTGATCGTCTTGGTGCCGTCCCCGTCGAAGCGGACCGCACTGCGGTTCATCTCCCTGGCCGAGCCGCCGGGCGTGTAGTCGTACAGGATGACTACGGCGTTCCCATGCGGCGCGTTGATGTCGGCCGTGAGGGTGACCTTAGGCTCGCCGGCGACCCGGAGGTCGTGTTCGAGTGGTTGCGAGAACGTCCAGTACCCGGCGGAGGTGGCGCTGGAGTTGTTGTCCGCCTGCCTGGACATCCTGGGGCCCGGCGAGCAGACCGACGTGCGGACCGCCGTGGAGTGGGCGGCCTCCCAGCCGTGGTCCACGGGGAAGGTGGGGATGTACGGCAAGAGCTACGACGCGAACACCGGCGTGGTGGGCGCGGCCCTCCGCCCACCGGGGCTGGCCGCTGTGGTGGCCCAGCAGATCGTGGCCGACCGGTACCGGGGCAGCTACAACGACCGGGTCCGGTTCCTCCAGTCCGTGGCCTACCCGTCGGCAAGCTACGGGACCCAGGGCGAGGGCACGTTCTCGATCAACAACGACGAGGAGTACATCGTCAACTCGGTGTCCCACAGCGCGGACTGCCAGGTGTTCCTGGCCGAGCACTACCTCGACATCGAGAGCATCGAGTTCTGGCGGGTCCGGGACTTCGCAGAGCGGGCCAAGGGCAGCCGCGTGCCCACGTTCATCACCGCCGGATACGTGGACGCCAACACGAACATCGGCGGCGGGACCATCGACTTCTTCAACGCCCTGGCCGGGCCCAAGCGGATGTGGATAGGGTGGTGGGACCACGTCCGGGGCAACGACACGGTCGGCCAGCGGCTGGCCATGGGCCGGGAGGGCTTCTTCGACGAGGTCATGCGGTTCTTCGACCACCACGTGAAGGGCCTGCCCCTGGAGGACGCCCCCACGAACCTGGACCCGGTGATCGCCGCCCAGAGCAGCGACGGCCGGTGGAGGGAGGAGACGGCCTTCCCGCCGGCCGACGCCGTGACCTACGAGTCCGCGCTGCTCGCCGGCACGTACGAGGACGACGCCCGCAACGAGGGCT
>DASWKD010000002.1:0-2824 GCA_036396815.1 Actinomycetota bacterium
AGAGCCGAGGGTCTGGCCGGGCTCACATCGGAGGTCTTCAGTGCCCCCCGGCTGACTATGGGAGCGGCTGCGCGCCCAGACGACGAGAAGGGTTGCGATCACGCCGATGGCAGCGCCAGAAACTGCCGGCCAGATGCCGGCCTCACCAAACGCGGGCATTGAACACCACCTCCTGTCTCCGCGGGCCGGAGACTCGGGGCCAGTCTGCCAAAACCGAACCGGACAAGTCAATACCAAATCCGCAGAATGCCCCCGGCCGGGGGAGGGAGGAATCCCCCTTCGGCTTCCCCTTTCGGGTGATGTGCCCCACCCGCGGCCTCGCGTACCGTTCGGTCTGCGCCTGAGGCGCTGAGGTCTCCCCCTCGCTTCCCCGGTACGAGCTTTCGACAGGAGGCATGGGTGAGCGAGACCACGGTGGTCCTGGGACTGGAAGACCGGAGCCTGCAGGAGGAGATGCTGCGCTTCCTGGAGGGTCAGCCCCGGGTCCGGGTGCTGGGCGCCGAGGACGACGGGCCCGGGCTGGCCCGGCGGATCCGGGAGGCCCATCCGGACGCCGCGGTGGCCTCTCCCGAGGTGGTCCGAGCCGCCCCGGACATGAACGGTGCCGCGCTGTACGTGGTGGCCCAGCGGGAGACCACCGAGGCCCTCCGCACGGCGATCCGGGCCTCGGCCCGTGGCTTCTACCTGTGGCCGGAGGAGCGCGAGGCTCTGGCCCGGGAGGCGGCCTCGGCGGCCCGGCCGGCCCAGGCGCCGGAAGGCGGCATGGGCCGCGTGGTGTCCGTATTCGGGGCCCGGGGCGGGGCGGGGACCACGTTCCTGGCCACCCACCTGGCTGCGGCCTGTGCGGCGGAGGGGGCCTCGACCACCCTGGTCGACGCCGACCCGTTCTTCGGCGACGTGGGCCCGGCCCTGGGCGTGGCCCCGAACGGCGCGGTGCGCACGGCCGCGGACCTGGCCGAGGTGGCCGACGAGCTGGCCTGGGAGCATCTTGACGCCGTCCTGTACGAGCATCCGCGGGGCTTCCGGGTCCTGCTGGCCCCACCCGAGCCGGCGGTGCCCGCCCCGGCCTCCCTGCCGGACGTGGTGGCCGCGCTCCGGCCCCGGCAGGACGCGGTGATCGTGCACCTGCCCCGGTGGATGGACGCGGCCCTGCCGGCCATCGAGGCCTCGGACCTGGTCCTGGTGGTGGTCACCCTGGACGTGCTGGCCTTCCGGGACGCCCGGCGCACGCTGGGCTTCCTCGACGAGCAGGGCCTGGCCGGGAAGTGCCGGCTGGTGGTCAACCGCTCCGCCCGGGCCGAGGTCATCCCCGACGACGTGGAGCGGGTGTTCGGCATGCCGCCGGTGGCCGTGATCCCCGCCGACCGGGCCGTGGGCCGGGCCCAGGACCGGGGCGAGCTCCTGTCGCCGCGCTCGAGGGCCGGCGCCAAGCTGCGCGATCTGGCCGGGCACGTCCTCCGGGAGCGTGGCGCGTGAGCGTCCGCTGGCACCCCGGGGCCACGCGGACCCGCCTGCGGTCTTCGGTGGCCGCCCGGGTCCGGGAGCGGGTGGAGGCGCCGGCCCTGGCCGTGCTGTCGCCGGCGGAGCGCCGGGTCCGGGTCCGCGAGGAGGTCCTGTCGGCCCTGGCCGACGAGCGGGCCGTGCTCCCGGCCCGCGAGGTCACCCGGCTGGTCAACGAGGTTTCGGATGAAGTCGTCGGTCTCGGTCCCATCGAGTCCCTCCTGAAGGACCCGGAGGTCATGGAGGTCATGGTGAACGGGGCCGACGACGTGTACGTGGAGAGAGGGGGGCGGCTCGAGCGCGTGGAGCGCGGACTGTTCGAGGGGGAGGAGTCCGTGCACCACCTCATCGAGCGCGTGATCGGGCCCCTGGGCCTCCGGGTCGACGAGTCGTGCCCGTACGTGGACGCCCGGCTTCCGGACGGCTCACGCCTGCACGCGGTGATCCCGCCCCTCTCTCTCTGCGGTCCCGTGGTCACCGTGCGGAAGTTCGGGACCACGCCGATCGGCCCCCGCGACCTCCTGCGGCTGGGCAGCCTGACCGGTCCCATGCTCGAGCACCTGGCCGAGGCGGTGCGCGACCGGGCCAACGTCCTGATCTCCGGCGGAGCTTCGTCGGGGAAGACCACGCTTCTCGGGGCCATGGCCTCGTTCATCCCTCCGGGGGAGCGGGTCATCACCATCGAGGACGCCGCCGAGCTCCGCGTGCCGCTCCCGCACCTGGTGCGCCTGGAGGCCCGGCCCCCCAACGTGGAGGGGCGCGGCGGGGTCACCGTCCGGGACCTGGTCCGCAACGCGCTCCGGATGCGTCCGGACCGGATCCTGATCGGCGAGGTCCGGGGGGGCGAGGCCCTGGACATGCTCCAGGCCATGAACACCGGCCACGAGGGCTCGATGTGCACCGCGCACGCCAACTCCCCGCACGAGCTGGTGGCCCGGCTGGAGACGATGGCCCTGATGTCGGACGTGCGTCTGCCCGTGACGCACGTCCGCGAGCAGATCGCGTCCACCCTGGACCTGATCGTGCAGACCGAGCGGCGGCCCGACGGCCACCGCCTGGTGTCACGGATCACCGCGGTCCGGGGGATGAGCGACGGCGCGGTCCGGCTGGAGGACGTGTTCCGGCAGGGAGGCCGGGTGTGAGCGCGGCCGTGGCGTACGGCTTCGCGCTGGCCGCGGCGGGGATGCTGGCCTCCAGGGCCGCGGGGGTGTGGGCCCGGGCCCGGACCTCCTCGCGCCTGGATCTCGGTGGCAGGGAGGACGTGTCCCGCCCGGGCGTGGACGTGCGGCGTGCGGCGCCGGTGGCCATGGTCGTGGCCGGCGCG
>DASWKD010000003.1:0-2848 GCA_036396815.1 Actinomycetota bacterium
TCATGGAACCCACGTGTCGGGCACGATCGGCGCGGTGGGGGACAACGGGACCGGTGTCGCCGGGGTGGCCTGGGACGCATCCATCATGCCTCTCAAGGCCCTCGATGATTCCGGCTTCGGCGACGCGGACGATGTGGCGGCGGCCTTCGTGTACGCCGGCGAGCAGGGGGCCCGGGTGGTCAACGCCAGCCTGGGCGGGCCGTTCTCCCAGACGATCGCAGACGCGGTCGCAGCTTCCCCCGGGACGCTGTTCGTGGTGGCTGCTGGGAACTCCGGGAGCAACAACGACGTGTCTCCCGCGTATCCCTGCAACCTGACCGCCTCCAACCTGATCTGCGTCGCGGCCACGACCCGGACCGATGCTCTGGCAAGTTTCTCAAGCTACGGGAAGACGTCCGTCGACGTTGGGGCCCCGGGCAAGTCCATCGTGAGCACCGTGCCGCCGGAGGTGGTCGGAGCCTCGTACGCCTCCTCGGACGGAACCTCGATGGCCACGCCCCATGTGGTGGGCGCCGCCGTCCTGATCTGGTCGGCGATTCCCGGAGCCACGGTCGAGGGCGTGAAGAAGGTCCTCCTCCAGAGCGCGGATCCGCTGTCCGCGCTCTCGGGCAAGACGGTGTCCGGGGGCCGCCTCAACGTGGCGGCGGCGCTCGACCTCGCCACGCGCGCTCCGGATCCGCCCACTCCTTCGGTCTCCAGGGTTCAGAAGGCGCGGACATTCCCGGTGGGCTGGAGCTCCTGGTCGATCCAGGGCATCCCGGGGTACGACACGCGGTACCGAGGCTCGACGCTGGGACAGGACCTTCCATCAGAGCCCTCGGACTGGCTGAATGGCACGTCCCAGAGTGGCGCCTCGTTCCCTGGGAAGGCGGGCCGGACCTACTGCTTCTCTGCCCGGATCTCTCCGGACGGCGAATGGGGACAGGAGCGATGCACGATCGTGCCTGCCGATGACAGGGTGCTGGCCCGGGCCGGGACGTGGTCCACCAGGACGGCTTCCAGGTTCTACCTGGGGTCGGCCTCCAAGTCGCGGCGCCGAGGGTCCACGCTCACGCTGTCCGGCATCCGGGCCAAGGACCTCTCGCTGGTGGCCTCCCGCTGCCGCCGGTGCGGCACGGTCAAGGTCCGGTGGAACGGGACCACCCTGAGGAAGATCAAGCTGACGGCCTCGTCTACCAAGCGGACCAGGATCATCTCCGTGGCCTCCTTCGGCGCACCGCGTACCGGGACCCTGACCATCAAGGTCGTGTCCCGCCACCGCACGGTCCTGATCGAGGGCATGGCGGTCGGGGCCGGCTGAGCGCCATCCGATACCCTCTGCCCGATGGAGGTCCTCCAGGGCTCCGCGTCCCTGCCCGTGGACGGGCCCACCGCGGTGACCGTGGGCTTCTTCGACGGCGTGCACCGGGGCCACCAGGCGGTGATCGGGCGAACCGTGGACGTGGCCCGGCGCCGCGACCTGACCCCGGTGGCGGTGACATTCGACCGCCATCCGCGTGAGGTCCTGACCCCCGGCGACGTCCCCCGCCTGCTGACCACCCTTCGCCGCAAGGCCGAGCTGATCGAGGCCCTCGGCGTGGAGGTCCTCCTGGTCCACGAGTTCACCCCGGAGGTGGCCGGGTGGCCGCCGGCGGACTTCGTCCGCCGCATCCTGGCCCGGGGCCTCCGGGCCCGGCACGCCGCGGTGGGCTCCACCTTCACCTTCGGGCACAAGGCCGAGGGCACCCTGGAGATGCTCACCGACCTGGGCGCCGCGCACGGCTTCGAGGTGGAGGGGGTGGCCCTGCTGAAGCTCGGCGGCCGGGTGGTGTCCTCGACCTCCGTGCGTCAGGCCCTGGCCGAGGGGGACCTGGCCTGGCCGCTCCAGGCCCTGGGCCGCCGCCACGTGGTCGAGGGCCAGGTGGTTCAGGGGGCCGGACGGGGCAAGGGCCTGGGGTGGCCCACGGCCAATCTCCAGACCCCCCAGGGCCTGTGCCTCCCGGGCCGGGGGGTGTACGCGGGCCGGGCCGCGGTGGACGGCTCGTGGTGGCCGGCGGCCATCAACGTGGGCGTCAACCCCACGTTCGGGGAGGAGCCCCTGCACGTCGAGGCCCATCTGCTGGGGTTCGAGGGCGATCTCGGGAGGGCCGTCCTCACCGTGGAGTTCTGGGAGCGGCTGCGGGACGAGGTCCGGTTCCCCACCCCGGCCGACCTGACCCGCCAGATCGCCGAGGACGTGGCCCGGACCCGGGAGCTGGTGGGAGGGCCGTGAAGCCTCCCCGGTCCCGCCGGTCCATGCTCGTGGCCCTGGCCGTGACCGCGGCCGTGGTCCTGCCCACCGGCCTGCTGGTCCGGATGGCCCTGGTATCCGGGGATCCGGCTCCCCGCCGCCCGGCCGCCGCGGCCCGGCCCCTGCCCGCCTGCCGGTACTCGCGGGAGCGCACCGCGCTCACCTCCTACCAGGACTGGCAGCGGACCCTCCTGGACACCACGTACCGCCTGCCCCGGTCCTACGAGCCCCCGGACCTGGTGCCCATCACCCGGGCCGGCGTGGGGACCAGAGACATGCGGATCCGGGCGTTCGTGGTCCCGGACCTGCAGGCGCTGGTCGAGGCGGCCGGAGCGGCCGGCAGCCCGGTCGACGTGACCTGGGGGTACCGGAGCTTCCGGACCCAGACCTGGGTGTTCGAGTACTGGACGGAGCAGAAGGGTGAGGCCGCCCTGAGGACCGCGGCCCGCCCCGGGCACAGCGAGCACCAGCTGGGGACCTCGCTGGACTTCAAGTCCGAGGGCGCGCTCAACGTGGACGAGACCTGGAAGGACGACCCCGCCGGGCGGTGGATGCGGGAGCACGCCTGGGAGTACGGCT
>DASWKD010000004.1:0-17103 GCA_036396815.1 Actinomycetota bacterium
AGGATCTTCCCGGAGGTGGCGCTGTCCGCTTCCTTCATCCAGCACGACGGGTACGGCGGCCTGGTGGCCGGCGAGTACGAGCTGGGGATCAAGGCCCTGGCAACCCGGTTCCCGAACTTCGTCAAGGTCAACACCCTGGCCGACCTCCTGGACGACCCCGAGGCCGTGTCCTACGACGGGCGGGACATCTGGGTGATCGAGGTCACGGACTTCCGCGAGCCCGAGGAGGGCAAGGAGCCCGTGGTGGTCTCGCTGTCGGTCCACGGCCTGGAGAAGGCCGGCATCGAGGGCGGCGTCCGCTACGCCGAGGACCTGGCCCGGTGGGCCACGTCCGACCCGACCTACATCCTGCGGAACGGCACCGACCCCGACTCGGTGGGCATCACGGTCCGTGACGTACTCAAGAAGACCCACCTGTACCTTTCCAACGTCAACCCGGACGGATGGGCGGCCGGCGACTTCCACAACGGAGGCGTCTACACGCGCGGGAACGGGAACGGCAACACCCTGCCTACCGGGGGCGTGGACCTGAACCGGCAGTTCCCGACCAGGGGCTGGGTGCAGACCTCCGGGCGCCCGCTCCCCCAGACGCAGCCGGAAGCCATCGCCTGGGCCACCTACGTGAAGTCCCTCTCCCCCACCACGGCGGCCGACCTGCACGGCGAGCTGACCTCGGTGAACAACGCGTTCGCCGACATGATGTATCCGGCGGGCCAGTGGGACCCGCTGATGCAGGACAGGGAGGAGGCGCTGGCCCGGCACATGAAGTCCAACGTGGCCCGGTACTTCGACGAGCACGACATCGTACTGGGCGACGTGGCCGGAGCCGCTCTCGGGATGCGGCCCGCTGACTACGCAACCGCGTATGACGTGGTGGACTACGACGACTCCGGGTTCATGGGTGACTTCTTCGCCAGCACGGGAGCCGTGGAGATGGACGTCGAGCACTTCCTGTCTCACCTGGTCCCGAACTCCACGTGGTCCGTGCCGCTGGAGCAGGCGCACGTGGCCGCGGTGCGTGCGGAGATCGAGACCCTCATGGTGGAGGCGATCGTCACCGGCGAGCGGGACCTGGAGCTGGACCTGGGCAACGTGGGCTACGTGTTCGACCCCACGATCGTCACGGACGCGGACGGATATGGGGGACCGACTCCCCCCGCCGGGGTCGTCCCCGAGTCGTACAGCGTGACCCCCATGCGGTACTTCGAAGACCTCTCAACCTACACCGGCCAGCCTGTCCGCCGGGTGCTGAGCGGGGACGTAGCCGGGGACGAGGATCCCGAGGCCCAGGACGACCTGGAGGGACTGGAAACGCTGGTCATCATCACCGGGTCTGTGCCGGCCGATCCGGAGGGGCGCACCGTGGACGAGGCGGCCTCGATCGAGGCGTTGAAGGCCTTCGTGGAGGGGGGCGGGAACCTCATCCTCACCGACGAAGCGATCCGCTTCTACCTGCCAAAGCTGACCACCATCGCTCAGAGCGCCGTGACCAAGAACCTGTCGAACGCCGGGCACGTGAGCATCGACACGTTCTCCGACGCCTACACCCAGGGCGTGTACGCGACGGCCAGCCAGACCTACTACGAGGTTCCCCTCGGGTATGCCGCCACGAGTAACGCTCCGCACTGGAACGTCAACCGGACCGCTCTGGAGGGTCTGGGCGGCACGCACGTGGCCCACTTCGGCTCCTCCACCAACCTGACCACGCTGGGACGGATCCCCGTGGGCGACGGGACGATCGGGGTCTTCGGGGCCGTCCTCCCACCGGCCCAGGAGTCCCTGCATCACTTCTATGGCCTGGTCGACTACGGGGTGACGGTGGCCGGAGGGCAGATCCTCAACAACATGATCCGGTACGAGGGCTGATCAGGCGCGGGCTAATCCAGGTGTGACGGGACGCTGGCCACGACGACCCGTGGCTCGAAGAGCAGCACACGCTTGATGGCCAGGGCGGACTGGTTGTGCATCAGATGGTGCCACCACTTGCTGACCACGAACTCGGGGAGGACCACGGTGACCACGGTGTCGCCCCGGGCGGTGTGCCGGCGGACCTCCTCCACGATGGCCGCGCTGAGGTCGCGGAACGGCGTCTCCACGGCCGACAGGGGCACGTCGAACCCGCGTTCCCGCCACTCAGCGAACAGCGCATCGGCCTCCTCGGGCTCCTCGGCGAAGTACACCGCCTCCAGCGTGTTGGGGTTCAGCGACTTGGCGTAGATCAGGGCCCGGGCGGTGGGGTCGTGCACGGCGCTGACCGGGACCAGGCACACGTTGCGCTCCAGCTCCAGCACCGGGCCGCCGGTCTCCAGCGGGCGGCCGTGCTCCTCGGGCAGCAGAGGACTGTCCACCACCGCAACCCGGCGCTCGAACAGCAGGCGAGCCTTGATCATGAAGGTCGTCCTGGTTCGGAACAGCTGGAACAGGGACTTCGTGGTCAGGATCTCGGGGATGACCACCGTGACGAAGTCGTCCGGCCCTCGCTCGATCCCCCGGACGTGGTCGCGGATGGCCCGAACCATGCCATCTCCGGTGTCGAGCCGCTCGAGGGTCCCGAAGCGGGGGGCCAGGCGCTCCCACTCCGCGGCCACCTCCTCCACCGGGCCCGGGCCCACGTACAGCGGGATGACCCGCGACGGGCGCACCGCCCGGAGCCAGGCCACGGCGTCCTGGGTGGCCAGCCCAAGGTCGGCCACCAGGACGACCATGACGTTCCCGACCTCCATGTCCGTGCGGAGGCCGCGGGCCCGAAGCTGGCGGTGGACCCGCTCGTAATGCCGGTGCACGCCCAGGAGGCCGGCGATGATGACGGGCATGGCCACGATCACGATCCACGCCCCGCCGCGGAACTTCGTGATGGCCACCACCACGAGAGCCAGTCCGGTGGCCAGTGCGCCGATCCCGTTGATCGTGGCGCTGCGCCTCCACCCGGGCTCCTTGCGAACCACCCACCGCCGGACCATGCCGGACTGGGACAGCGTGAACGCGGTGAACACGCCGACCACGTACAGCTGGATCAGCCTGGTCAGCTCGGCGTTGAACGCCCACACCAGCAGCGCCGCGAGCAGGGACAGGACCACGATGCCGTTCGAGAACACCAGGCGGTCCCCGCGGTTCTTGAACTGCCCCGGCATGAACCGGTCCCGGGCCAGGATCGCGGATAGGCGCGGGAAGTCCTGGTAGGCCGTGTTCGCCGCCAGGATCAGGATGAGCGCGGTGAACGTCTGGAGCACGAAGAACATCAAGCCTCGCCCGAACACCGTCTGGCCGATCTGAGACAGCACCGAGCGGGTCTCGGCGATGTGCTCGTCCACCCTGACGTGCAGCACGTCGGCAAGGATCGTGATGCCGATGAACATCGACAGGGACATCACACCCATCACGGCCAGGGTCTTGGCCGCGTTCCGGCCCTGCGGCCGGCGGAAGGCTTGCACCCCGTCGGCGATGGCCTCGATCCCGGTCAGGGCCGTGGCCCCCGACGAGAACGCCTTGAGGATCAGGAACAGGGTGACCATCTGGAGCTGCTCCAGGGGGACGTCGGCGGTGGCCGCCCGCGGGCAGCCGTCCAGGCAGGTCACGAAGCCGGCGATCAGCGTGGCGTAGACGCTGGCCACGAACCCGTACGTGGGGATGGCGAACAGCGTCCCGGACTCCCGGAGTCCCCTGAGGTTGGCCAGGGAGATGAACACGATGAACCCCAGGGCCAGGCTCATCCGGTGGTCGGCCAGCCCGGGGAACGCAGAGGTCACGGCGAGGGCGCCGGCGGTCACGCTCACCGCCACGGTCAGCACGTAGTCGGTGAGGATGGCCGAGGCGGCGATCAGCCCGGGGATCTTGCCCAGGTTCTCCCTGGCCACGATGTACGAGCCGCCGCCCCGAGGGTAGGCCCGGACCGTCTGCCGGTACGAGACCACCACGATGGCGATCACCGTGGCGATGGCCAGGGCGATGGGCACCTTCAAGGTCAGGGCGGAGGCCCCGGCCAGGGCCAGGGCCAGCATCATCTCCTCGGTGGCATAGGCCACCGAGGACAGCGGGTCCGAGGAGAACACGGGGAGGGCCAGGACCTTGGGAAGGAGCTGGTGCTCGGCCTTCTCGGACGCCAGGGCCCGGCCCAGGACGAGGCGCTTCAGGCGCTCGGTGACGGTGGCCACCCGGGGATTCTACGCATCGGGGGTTCGGGCCAGGCTTGGGGTTCCGCCGCGGATGGCGATACGCTTGGCCCGCCATGCGATTCCTGATCATGGGCTGCGGGCGGGTCGGCGCCGACCTGACCGTCCAGCTCTCCCAGGCCGGCCACGACGTCACCGTGATCGACAAGCGCCAGGAGGCCTTCGACCGGCTGCCCCCCGGCTTCCAGGCCAACACCGTGGTCGGGCTGGGCTTCGACCGCGAGGTCCTGGAGGAGGCCGGCATCAAGGACGCCGACGGCTTCGTCGCCGTGTCCAGCGGGGACAACTCCAACATCGTGTCGGCCCGGATCGCCCTGGAGCACTACAAGGTCCCCAAGGTGATCGCCCGGATCTTCGACCCCAGGCGGGCGGAGATCTACGAGCGCCTGAACATCCCCACGGTGGCCAGCGTCCGATGGGCCTCGAAGCAGATCCAGTACCTCCTGTTCCACGGCCGGGAGGAGCTGAAGGACACCATCGCCGGGGGGTCGCTCCTGCACCTCCAGGTCTCCGTGCCCAACCACCTGTCGGGCAAGGCCGTGGACTCGGTGACCGAGGACGGCAAGGTCGAGGTCATCGGGGTGGAGCGGGGAGGCAGCGGCTTCATCCCCACCAAGGGATCCACGTTCCAGGAGGGTGACGTGGCCCATTTCCTGGTGCACAAGGACGCCATGAACCGGTACGACCAGCTGGTGGAGCCGGAGGCCGAATGAACATCGTGGTCACGGGCGGGGGGAACATCGGGCGGCATCTGGCCAACGACCTGCAGAACCGGGGGCACGACGTGACCCTGATCGAACAGGACAAGCCCGTGTTCGAGCGAGCCAGGGAGGAAGCCGCCCGGGGCCTGGAGATGGTCCTGGGGGATGCCTGCGAGCCCTGGGTCCTGGATCAGGCCAAGCTGAACGACGCCGACGTGCTGGTCGCGGCGACCGGCGATGACGAGGACAACCTGGTCACCTCGATGCTGGCCAAGCAAGAGTACGCCGTGCCCCGGGTCATCGCCCGGGTGAACCATCCGAACAACGAATGGCTGTTCAACGACCAGTGGGGCGTGGACGTCATGGTCAGCCCGCCCCACATCCTGACCGCCCTGGTGGAGGAGGCCGTGACCAGCGGGGACCTGGTCCGCCTCCTGAAGCTGGAGGGAGGAGAGGTCACGCTGGTCGAGGTCAAGCTGGACGGGACCTCCCCGATGGTCGGACGCCCCCTGTACGAGCTTCGGCTTCCGCCGGACTCAGCCGTGGTGTGCGTCCTGCGCGATGGCCACGTGGTCATCCCCCAGCCAGAATCGAAGCTGGCGGCGGGCGACGAGGTCCTGGCCATCGCCACTCCCGATGTCGAGGAGCAGCTCCGCAACGCCCTGATGGGGCCGGCTCACCCCACGAACTCGTAGACCGGGTTCACCATCTTCCGGCGGCGGGTTTCCTCGGCCAGGACGCCTTCCAGCGTGATCCGCGTGCCCAGGCGCAGCCCCGGGATCTGGCTCCTGCCCGTCCACGCCGCGGTGACGTCGCCCGTGCCGTCGGTGACCACCGCCTCCAGGGTCTCCTCGCCGGGCTTGATGGTCAGGCGGCGTACCACGCCGGCCACCCGGATCCGCTCCCGGGTGGCACACGCCGCGATCGGCGTGGTGCCGGGGACCTCGGCCGCCCAGGTCCTGACCTCGTCGGCCCGGCGGTCCTCGTCGCTCTGGCCGAGACGGTCGAACAGCCGGCGGAGACCCACCCCTAGCCGGCCTCGGTGGTGACCGCGGCCGCCTCCGGTGAGGGCGGCAGTCCTCCGGTCATGTCGTCGGTCTTCTGGCGTTTGGAGTACCAGATGGCACCGGCCAGGATCAGGAACGCGCCGACCGAGATGGCGATCCGCACGCCGGTCGAGTCGGCCTGGGTCACGACCACGGGGGCGATCAGCAGCGCGACCAGGTTCATCACCTTGATCAGGGGGTTCAGAGCCGGGCCCGCCGTATCCTTGAACGGGTCGCCCACCGTGTCACCGATGACCGCCGCCTTGTGCGACTCGGAACCCTTGCCGCCGTACTCTCCCTCCTCGATCAGCTTCTTGGCGTTGTCCCAGGCGCCGCCCGCGTTCGACAGCATGACCGCGAGAAGCTGCCCGGTGAGGATCGAGCCCGCCAGGAACGCTCCGAGTGCTTCAGCCTCGAGCGAGAACCCGACGATGATCGGGGTGAGGACGGCGAGCAGGCCGGGCGTGGCCAGTTCCCGGAGGGAGGTCTTCGTGCAGATGTCGACCACCTCCCCGTAGTTCGGCTTCTCCGTGTAGTCCATGATGCCGGGGTGCTCGCGGAATTGACGCCGCACCTCGAACACCACGCGGGAGGCGGCCCGCTGGACGGCCCGGATCGCCAGCGAGGAGAACAGGAAGGCGACCGCGCCGCCGATGAGCAGGCCCACCAGCACCTGCGGATCATCGACCCGGATCCCCTGGAAGTCGAACCCCTCGCCGAGCAGTGCCTCGCGGAAAGAGCCGAACAGCGAGGTGGCGGCGATGACCGCCGTGGCGATGGCCATGCCCTTGGTGATGGCCTTGGTCGAGTTGCCGACCGCGTCGAGGCCACCGAGGATCTCGGCCGGCTTGCCCTCGAATTCGCCCGACATCTCGGCGATGCCCTGTGCGTTATCGGCCACCGGGCCGTAGGTGTCCATCGACACGATGACGCCGACCGTGGTCAGCATCCCCATACCGGTGAGCGAGATGAAGTAGAGCGCCTCCGCAAGCCTGTTCGGGCCGTCGCCGGCGAGGAGGAACGCGCCCATCATGGCCGCACCGATGATGAGGATCGACCACACCGTCGACTCCAGCCCAACCGAGAATCCGGACAGGATCGTGGTGGCGGGCCCGGTCTGGGTCGCCTCTGCGATCTCCTTGACCGGCTTGCGTTTCGTGGACGTGTAGTGCTCGGTCAGCACCTGGATGACGCTGGCCAGAACCAGACCGATGAGCACGGCCCAGAACACCCGCAGATCCTTCACGTAGATCTGAGCGACGAAGAAGACCGCCACCGCCGAGACGAATGCCGAGAGGAAGAACCCGCGATTGATGGCCTTCATCCCGCTCTCCTGCTCATTGCGCGGCGTCACCGAGTAGATGCCGATGATCGAGGTGATGACCCCGATGGCGCGTACGAACAACGGAAACATGACACCGACGATGGCGCCCTCGGTAGACCCGGCGAATGCGGCAGCGCCCAGGATGATCGACGCGACCAGCGTCACCTCGTAGGACTCGAACAGGTCGGCGGCCATGCCCGCGCAGTCACCCACGTTGTCGCCCACATTGTCGGCGATCGTGGCGGCGTTACGCGGGTCGTCCTCGGGGATGCCCTTCTCCACCTTGCCGACCAGGTCGGCGCCGACATCGGCCGCCTTGGTGAAGATCCCGCCGCCGACCCGCATGAACATCGCCAGCAAGGCGCCGCCGAACCCGAACCCGACCAGCACCTGGGTCGCGTCCTCCCTGAAGATGATCAGGATGCCTGCCGCGCCCAGGAGCCCCAGGCCGACGGTGAACATCCCGGCCACGCCGCCGGTGCGGAAGGCGAGCGTCACGGCGCGGCGGAGGCCACTTTCCTTGGCCGCGTTGGCCACACGGACGTTGCCGCGCACCGCCAGCCACATCCCCGCGAACCCGGTGATCGCGGAGAATGCCGCGCCCAGGATGAAGGCGATGGAACGCCCCAGACGGAGGACGACCTCGGAGTGGGAGGCGCTCTCGTGGACCGGCAGGACGAAGTACAGCACGATGGTCAGGACCACCAGGAAGGAGCCGACCGTGCGGAACTGCCGGTTCAGATACGCCTTGCTCCCCTCCTGGATCGAAGTGGCGATCTCGATCATCTTCGGTGAGCCCTGGGGGGCGGCCAGCACGCCTCGCCTGAGGAAGTAGGCGACGACCAGGGCCAGCACGGAGATTCCGAGGATGAGCAACAGTACGGTGTTCTCGAAATCGCCGAACACAGCACTGAGGGGACCACCTTCTTGCGCCAGTACGGTCATCGTTCCTCCCGGGTAGCTCGCGAGCCGGATTGGGTGTCCCCGACCGGGGACGCCGGATTATAGCCCGCCCTCCCGCACGGCGGCGAACCCGTATCCTCGCTCGCGTGAAGCGGCCGATCGGACGGGCGGTGTGGGACACGGCCACCGGCCCCCTGCGCCGGGTGTGGGCCTCCGAGGACCCCTTCGACGACTACGCGCTGGTCCACATGACCAGCGCCGCGGGGGACGCGCTGGTGGCCATCGCCCTGGCCGACTCCATCTTCTTCTCGCTCCCCATCGGGGAGGCCAAGCTCAGGGTGGCCCTGTACCTGGCCCTGACCATGGCTCCGCTGGCTCTGGCCGCACCCCTGATCGTCCCCCTCCTGGACCGGGGCGGGTTCCGGCGCGTGGCCTCCTTCTCGGCCGCGGCCGGGAGGGGGATGGCCGCCGTGTTCGCGGCGCCGCGCCTGGACTCCCTGCTCCTGTTCCCCGCTGTGTTCACGGTGCTGATCCTGTCCCGGATCCACGCCATCACCAAGAACGGCCTCACGGTGGCCTACGCCAGCGGCGAGCTGGTCCAGGCCAACGCAAGGCTGGGCCGGCTGGCCGTGTACGGGGTGGCTTTGGCCATGGGGCCGGGGTTCCTGCTCCTGCAGCTGGCCGGGCCGGCGGCCGTGATCTACCTGGCTGCTCTGCTGTACGGGCTGGGCACCGTGTTCAACCTGTTCCTCCACCAGCCGCGAGAGCCGGAAGACACGGGCGTCGAGGTCCAGCGCCGGGGCAGGGTGGCGGAACTGGCCGCGGCCGGGGCGGGCACGGCGGCCCTGCGGGCCGCCCACGGGTTCCTGCTGTTCCTGGTGGCCTTCGCGCTGCGCCGCGCCGAGAGCCCCACATCGTGGATCGGCGTCCTGATGGCGGCGGGCGTGGCCGGCGTCTACCTCGGCGACATCCTGGCGCCGCGCCTGCCCAGGGGCATCCGGGAGGAGCTGATCGTCCTGATGGCCCTGTCGGGGGCCGGCGTGGCCGCCATCCTGGCCTTCACCACGTTCGGGCTCCCCACCCTGGCCGTGTTCATCGGCCTGGCCGGACTGGCCACGCGGTTCGGGCAGCTCGCCTTCCAGAGCCTGATGCAGCGCCACGCCCCCGGGAAAGCCCACGGGCGGGTGTTCGTCCGATACGAGATCCTGTTCCAGCTGTCGTGGGTCAGTGGCGCGTTCGTCGCCGCGATGCTTCCCATCGACTTCCGAGTGGGGCTGCTGATGGTCGGCGCGTTCTACCTGGGCATCGCCTTCGTGTACCTGCTCCGGCCGTCTCTGCGACGGGCCGTCTAGTCCCGTCGTCTCTTCGCCTTCTTCTCGTCCGGCGGCCGCCTGCGGATCATCGGCGCCAGGAATGGCGGCGTGACCACGGTGGTGATCACCGTCATCACCAGGACCACGCCGAACAGGTCGGTGCCGATGATGCCCCGCCCGAGCCCGATCGAGGCCACGATCAACCCCACCTCGCCCCGGGGGATCATCCCGGTCCCGACCAAGAGCGCATCCCGCCTCCCCAGGCTCAATGCGCCGAAGTACCCCCCGGCCAACTTGGTGACCACGGCGATCGCGGTGACGGCCATCGACAGACCCAGGATGTCCACCTGGGTGAACACCCCGGGATCGAGGTGGGTGCCGGTGACCGCGAAGAAGAACGGGACCAGGAACTCGTAGATCGGCTCGACCTGGGTCACCACCTCCTGCTTGCGGAACTCGAAGATCAACCCGGCCAGGAAGGCCCCGATGATGGCCGCCAGCCCGATGGTCTCCGACAGCGCGGCCAGCCCCAGGGTGAGCAGCATGGCGAAGGCCAGGGGCGAGCCCGGGATGATGGGCAGGTGGGCGAACTCCCGGAGCCGGCGCACCACCCTGGGTCCGGCCAGCAGGACCACGCCCAGGAACGCGGCGATGACTCCGAGGAGCGAGACGATCTGGATGGTAGAGAACGAGCCGGCCGCGATCCCTGTGACCACAGCCAGGACGAGCAAAGCCAAGATGTCGTCAACCACGGCCGCGCCCAGGACCACCTGGGCCGGGGGGATCTTGATGGCGGACAGGTCTTTGAACACCCTGGCCGTGACCCCGACGCTGGTCGCGGTCAGAGCGGCGGCAACGAACAGGACGTCCCCCTGGTCGTACCCCAGCGAGGCCATCAGGCCCACGCCCAGGGCGAACGGCAGGATCACGCCCAGCGATCCGACCACCAGGGCCGACCGCCCCACCTGGCGGAGCTCCCGGATCGAGGTCTCCAGCCCCACGGTGAACAGCAGGATGACCACGCCGAGCTCTGCCAGCAGCTCCAGGACCTCGCTCCCCCCGCCCTCGCTTATCCACCCGAAGACGTGGGGACCCACCAGGACTCCGGCCAGCAGCTCCCCGACCACCGCCGGCTGGCCGAAGTGCTCGAACAGCTCGCCCAGGATCTTGGCCGCGGCGAACAGGATGAACAGGTCGGCCAGGATCGAGGCAGGTTCCATCCAATCCCCCCTAGACAGCACGAAAGGTGCCGCTCCGCCGACCAGGCTTCCCGGCACCCCGAGACATCCTACCCCAAGGCAACCGGGCGATGGCCGCGCTATCTGCTACCCTCCCGGAGATTTGGCTGGACGTCGCCGCGCATCATGGTCCCCACGCTGGAAGCCGTGGGTCTTCGCCGTTCCCATCGTGCTGGTGGGAGCGGGCCTGGCGCTGTTCCTGGTCCTGGGCGGCGACGACCCGGCCCCCGTAGCCAGGAAGAAGGAGCCTCCCCCGCCCCCCTTCGCGTTCACCGACGCGGAGACGGAGTTCATCGCCGTGGGGGTGGCGTTGGACAAGGTGGACGAGGCCACCCGCCTGCAGGCCGCGGCCGACGTCGTGGGGGTCATGGACGCGATCTACGACGCCGGGTTCGTGACCCGGTCCCGGTGGGGCGATGGGACCTTCCCCGACGTGGTGGCCCAGTTCGACCAGAAGGCCTCGGCCCGGGCGCAAGAGAACCTGGCCGAGCTGACCCTCGGTCCCGAATCGGCCCGGGTCATCGAGGTCACCCCCGGGGAGAGCACCCTGGCGGTCTCCATCCTCCTCAGCAAGAAGGAGGCCACGGGGGCCGTGACCCGGGCGTCCTTCCAGGCCGAGGCCACCCTGAAGGGCGGAGGGACCATGACCATCAGCCACATGGGCACGTACTACCTTCGCCCCCTGGACCAGGGATGGAAGATCGTGGGCTTCGAGGTGGAGGGCACCCTGGATTCCGCGTCGCCGACCGCAGCCCCCAGCCCCACGGGGGCGGCGGCGTGACCCGGGTGATGCGCTCCGTTCCCGCCCTCCTGCTGGCCGGGCTGATGGCGGCCAACCTGGCCGCCGGGCTGGGCCGGGAGGCCCGCGCTCAGACACCGGCCGCGGAGATCCACCGCGTGCAGGGGACCACGTACGTGCCCTCCTTCGACCGGAAGCGGCCCATCTTCATCCTCGTCCTGGGAAGCGACGCGCGTCCCGGCGAGAAGGTCAACCGCCTGCACGCGGACTCCATCCACATCGTGGCCGTGAACCCCCGGGAGGGCGGGGGCACGATCGTCGGGTTCCCCCGCGACTCGTGGGTCACCCTGCCGGGGCGGGGAGAGACCCGGATCAACGACGCCATGGTGTACGGCGGACCGAAGCTGGCCGTGGAGACGGTGGAGAGCATCACGAACATCCCCATCGACTACTACATGCTGACCTCGTTCCCGGGACTGGTGAAGATGGTCAAGCGGGTCGGCGGCCTGCCCATCACCATCCCCTACCGGATGCAGGACGAGTCCTCGGGCGCGAACTTCAAACCCGGCAAGACCCGGCTCAACGGGGACGAGGCCCTGGCCTTCGCCCGCGACCGGCACAGCACCCCCGGCGGTGACTTCGGGCGCTCGGAGAACCAGGGACGGCTGATGATTGCCGCCCTGACCAAGCTCAGGAAGACGTCCGAGAACGGCCCGACCGTTCTCCTACGGTGGATCGAGGCCGGCCTGGCCAACATGGAGACGGACCTTTCGCTGGTCGAGGTGTTCGACCTGGCGGCCACGGCCACCCAGATCGACCCGGAGAACGTGAAGAATGTGGTGGTGCCCGGCGCGCCCACCATGATCAACGACGCGTCCGTGGTCCTGATCTCGGGAGCCGCCCAGGAGATCTACGACGACGTCCGGGACGACGGCTTGCTGAACGGCTAACCGACCGAGGCCCGGCGCCGGAACACATGGCGGAGGGAACTCCACAGGCCGCTCCTGGCCCTCCTGCTGGCCACCAGGATCACGAGCGTGAGGGCCAGATACCCGAACGCGAACCCGTACCGCACCTCGGGGTCCTCGAACCCGAACTGGGCCAGGAACAGCACCAGCAGTCCCATGGCCTCCCACCGGTTGATGGACAGGTTGGCGATCACGGCCACCGCGAACAGCGACTGGGCGGCGGTGAGGAACACCTCCTCCACCTGCCGCGAGTCCATCTGCATCGGGGCCAGGAAGCCCTCGCCCCCGCCTCCCGCCAGGCCATACACGAGGGGCAGGGTTCCCACCAAGAGTGTCCATTGGTTGACCTTGGAGGAGATCAAGGTTCCCAGGCCGGCCTGGGCCTTCAGCCGCAGCACGAACAGGATGGCGATGATCATCTCGGGGGCCTCGGAGGCCAGCGGGGCGACCCACTGGATCAGCAGGAACTTGCTGATCCCGAACTCCTCGCCGATGTGGATCAGGGACTCGGCGAACGGCTCGGCCACCAGGAGGATCGTGGTCGCCGAGAACACGAACATGACCAGCGTCACGGTCCGGCGGAGCGCGGTGGGCAGGATGCCGATGGCCGCGGCCGCCCCGATCAGCTCCGGCTCCTCCACCTCTTCCTTGGCCGCCCGCAGGATGTAGGCGGTGAACAGAGAGCCCAGGACCACCAGGTCGATCAGGCTCAGCTGGCCGCGGATCGGGATCGTGAACGCCCACAGCGTGGCGATCAGCAGGTAGCCCACGTCGATCCGCTGGGTGGGCTTGAGGACCAGCTCGCGCTTCTTGGTCTTGAACCAGAAGATCAGGACCACCGTGGCCCACCCCAGGCCGATCAGGAGCCGGTTGGCACCGGTCATGTTGGCCACGGCCAGGTGGAGCTTCTCCTCGTCGCCCTGCCCGGCCCGATACGCCAGGACCAGGTCCACGGCGTACTCTGGGAGGACGGCGATCAGGGCCAGCACGGCGATGGCCAGCGTCTGGGAGATGTCCAGCTGGGCCACCTCGGCCGCCCACGACAGCATGAACGCCGCCCCGAACACCGCGACCCCGAACAGCACCGCCTCGAACGCGGGGTCTACGTGCAGGACGCCGAACCGGGTCAGCAACCCCGGGAGGGTCACCGCAACCGTGAGCGGGAGCGTGACCCGGTACGCGTGGTGATGGGCGAGCTCTCGATGGGGCTGATCCACGGTGCGGAAGCATACCCGCCGCCCGGCGGACCGAACGAATCGTGAGAACATCGCCGCCATGGACGCTGCCGCGTTCCTCCGCTCGCTGGAAGACGAGATCGAGGTCGCCGGGCGCCTGAGGCACGTGGAAACGCTCCCGGCCCGGCTCCCCGACCTGCGGCCGTTCCCCGACCTCCCGGATCCCCTGCCTGCCCGGCTGGCCCACCTGGGGATCGAGGGCCTCCACCCCCACCAGCGTGAGGCCCTCGATCACGTGATCGACGGCCACAACGTGGTGCTCTCCACCGGCACGGCCAGCGGCAAGACCCTCGTGTACAACCTGGCCTTCGCCCGGCGAGCCCTCACCGAGGCTCACGCCACCGCCCTGTACCTGTTCCCCACCAAGGCCCTGGCCCGGGACCAGCTCCGGCAGATCCGGGACCTCCGCCTCCCCCAGCTCAAGCCGGCCGTGTACGACGGCGACACACCCAAACAGGAGCGGCCCCTGATCCGCCGGACCGCGAACCTGATCCTGACCAACCCCGACATGCTCCACGCATCCATCCTGCCCGGGCACCAGCGATGGGCCGACTTCCTGTTCCGCCTGTCGCTGGTAGTGGTGGACGAGGCCCACGTGGCCCGGGGCGTGTTCGGGTCCCACATCTCGATGATCCTCCGCCGCCTCCGCCGGCTGGTGGACCGGTACCGGGGTGACCCGACCTTCGTCCTGGCCTCGGCCACGATCGGGAACCCCGGCGAGCTGGCCGGGCGGCTGACCGGGCTCCCGTTCACCGAAGTGACCCGTGACGCCTCCCCCAGCGGCGAGAAGCGCTTCGTGCTGTGGAACCCCCCCATGGTCGACGAGGACCAGGGCGTCCGGAAGAGCGCCGTGGGCGAGGCCGGGTTCCTCCTGTCGCGGCTGGTGGAGGCCGGGGCCCGGGCCATCGCCTTCGGGCGGACCCGGCGCTCGGCGGAGCTGATCGCCGACATCGCCCGCCGGCAGACCGTGGGAGAGGCCGCCGACCGGATCAAGGCCTACCGGGCCGGCTACCTCCCCGAGGAGCGGCGGGCCCTGGAGCGGGCCCTGGCCGAGGGGGACCTGCTGGCCGTGGCCGCCACCACGGCGCTGGAGCTGGGCATCGACATCGGCTCGCTGGACGCCGCGGTCCTGGCCGGCTACCCGGGCACCCGGGCTTCGATGTGGCAGCAGGCCGGCCGGGCCGGCCGCCGTGACGAGGCCTCCCTGGCCTTCCTGGTGGCCCAGGACGACCCGCTCGACCAGTACCTGGTGGCTCACCCGGAGGACCTGTTCCACAAGCCGCCCGAAGACGCGGTGATCGACCCCACCAACCCCTACATCCTGGGCCCGCACATCCGGTGCGCGGCCTTCGAGCACCCGCTGGAACCCGAAGAGCTGGCGTTCTTCGGCGACGCGGCGCCCGAGGTCACGGCCTCCCTGCTGGAGTCAGGCGGCCTGGTGGAGCGGCGGGGGAAGCTCCACAGCCACGGCGACCCGCCGCATCGGGGCGTGGACATCCGCTCCGCCTCCGGGCGAGTGGTGCTGATCGTCGAGGAGCCCACCGGGGCCCTGCTGGGCACGGTGGACGAGGCCCGCTCGCACGGCCAGGTCCACGACGGCGCCATCTACCTCCACCAGGGCGAGCAGTTCGAGGTGGACCGGCTGGATCTCGACCGGGGCGTGGCCCTGGTCCGGCGTTCGAGCGCCGACCACCACACCCGGGCCCGGAGCACCACCGACATCGACGTCCTCGGCGCCCATGCCGAATCCAAGGTCGGGCAGACCCCGATGTTCTTCGGCGACGTCCGGGTCACCACCCAGGTCACCGGGTACCAGCGCAAGCTTCCCTCGGGCCAGATCCTGGACACGGTCCCTCTGGACCTGCCGGCTCAGACCCTGGTCACCCGGTCCGTGTGGTGGGCGGTCCCGGACGCGGTGATCGCCCAGGCGAGCGTTGCGCCCAGCGCCCTGCCCGGCGCGGCCCACGCCGTCGAGCACGCCGCCATCGGCCTCCTACCCCTGGTGGCCACGTGCGACCGGTGGGACGTGGGCGGCGTGTCCACCGCCTACCACCCCGACGTCGGCTCGTGCGCCATCTTCATCTACGATGGCTACCCCGGCGGAGCGGGCATCTGCGAGCGAGGCTTCGCCCGCGGCGAGCGCCTCCTCCGGGCGACGCTCGAAGCCATCCGGGCCTGCCCGTGCCGTGAAGGGTGCCCGTCCTGCGTGCAGTCGCCGAAGTGCGGGAACGCGAACGAGCCCCTGGACAAGGCGAAGGCCGCAGACCTCCTGGAGGCGATCCTGGGATGACCCGCTACGTGGCGGTGTGCGGCCCGGCCGAGGCTACGCCGGAAGAGTCGGCGGCCGCCGAGGAGATCGGACGCCTCTTGGCCGAGGGCGGAGCGGTAATCGTGTGCGGAGGCCTGGGCGGGGTCATGGACGCCGCCGCCCGGGGAGCACGCCAGGCGGGCGGCACGGTGATCGGGATCCTGCCGGGGGAGACCAGAGCTGGAGCGAGCGAGCACCTCACCGTGGCCATCCCCACCGGGATGGGCGAGGCCCGCAACGCGCTCGTCGCCCGGGCCGCCGACGCGCTCATCGCCGTGGGTGGCGGGTTCGGCACGCTGTCGGAGATCGGCCTGGCCCTGAAGATGGGCAGGCGGGTGGTGGGCCTGGGAACCTGGGACCTGGCCCGGGACGGCGAAGCGTCTCCAGAGGTCGTCCGGGTGCTCTCGGCTCGGGACGCCGTGCGGGAGGCCCTCGGTCCCTAGGTCGCGGTTCTGTCCGAGGGCTCCTCGCGGAGGTCCGCGGCCCGGTAGGACGACAGGCAGCGGGGGCAGATCACGAAGTCGGTGTCCCGGCGGAAGGTGACCTCCAGGCCGGCCAGCGTGACCACCACATCGGAGCCCACCCCCATCACCAGCGGCTGACCGCACGTGCACGACGTGGTCACCGGGCCGCCCCTTCCGGAGGCGCCCGGAGGAACCGGCGGAGGTGCAGCGCGCCGGCCAGGAGCAGCAGACCCACGGCGGCCCGGGCCGCCGTGTCGCGTCCGGGGCCGGGGATCCGTCGAGCGGCGGCCTTGGATCCCCCCTCGGCCTCCTCGGCCAGCGTTCCTCCGGAAGCGAAGGGGAGGGTGTCATCGTACGTGCCCTGCTTGGGCGGTCCCTGCGCGTCGGACGCCGAGGCCACCCGGGGCGGGGAGGTGACCCCGGTGCTCAGGACCGAGGCCTTGACTCCGGCTCGGATCAGCACGTGGATCGGCCCGGACATGGTGGACTCGATCGTGCCGGTCACATCGCTTGACCGGACCGACGACACCCGGTAGCAGACGTGCCCGGGGGCGGCCCCCAGGTCGGACCAGTCGCTGCCCACGATCTCCGCGGACAGGGTGTAGGGCTCGGCACCGGAGGGGCAGGCCTTGGCCCGGGCGGTCCGCACCCGGTAGCCAAGGAAGTCCTCCCGCTCGGCGGTGGGGACGTCCTTC
>DASWKD010000005.1:0-4476 GCA_036396815.1 Actinomycetota bacterium
CGGATCTGGTCCACGTGGGCAGCGTTCTCCGAATGGAAGCACAGGTCCCGGATACCCACATCCAGAGTCACCTCATCCTCGGATCCATCCGGGCGCATCTCCAGCTGGCGCTCGATCTGGCCCGTGGGATAGGTCGTGGCCGGCCACCCCACCAGCGGATCGCCGGCACTCAGGCTGGCTCCGCGGACGCTGACCCCGATGATGTCGGAGTCCACGGTGATGCACCCCTCGTACGTCACGTACGGGGCGTGCTGGCCCACCTTGTCCACGTGGATGAAGTGGCTGCGGACCACGGTCCCCGCCGGGATGGTGCCCGGGGTCAGCTCGGCGGCCTGGTCATAGTGACCAGGCACCGTGATGTTCACGGTCAGATCCGAGGTCAGGGTGACGTCCTGCTGCTCGTCGAACGCGAACGTCGTGTCGTTGCTCTGCAGTGCGTGGAACAGCACCGAGGGCGGCGGCGCGATGAGTGTCACCTGGCCCGAGGTGCCGGTGATGGTCGCCCTGGCGGTTCCCGCCATCAGCAAGGTCATCAAGGCGGCGATGGCGGCCGCGGCCTGAGCTCGTCTGGACATGGTGCTCACCTTCCTTCCGGACGGCGGTAGCCATCCCTCGCTGGGGAAGGCCTGGACGGCCGTCCCCCTTTCTCCGTAGTGAACGAGGGTTCAGGGCGAGAGTCATCACGCACACGCGGTAGAAAATCCACCTGAAACTACGCAGTCCGGTCTACCCCAAGGGTCGCACCTAATGCCCACGAGTCCGGACATGACGAGAGCGGGCGGGGGTTCGATCCCCCCGCCCGCTTGTTCCGGTTCTTCCCGCCTCAGTCCCGGTCCAGGATCCTGATCCGGGCCAGGGGACGCCCCGGAGGCACCCGCTCCCCCTCCAGGACCAGCCAGCCCATGAGCACCCCGGCGGTGGACGCGACCAGCGGGACGAGGGCCCCTTGCTCCCGGAGGACCCCGATCACCGTCCCCTGCTCGACCACCCGGCCCGGCGGGGTCAGCGTGCCCACCCGGCCCCACCCCGGGGCGGTGACCACGCGCTCGGTCATGGGCACGACCTCGCCCTGGAGTGCCGAGGCTCCGGGCCTGGGGCGGTCCGGGGTCACGACCCGTTCACCAGGCCCCGCACCGCGGCCACCGCGCCGTCCAGGTCGCCGATCCGGAGGGTGTACCCCGGGGCCCCCTCGGTCAGGCGGCCCAGGACCTCTAGGGCCGAGCCCCCGAACGCGTCGAAGTTGAAGGAGTTCTGGGCCAGCATCATGACCGTCTCCGCCCGGGTCATCGGCTCCAGGGCGGTGGTCGCTCCCCGCTGGTACCGGGGCGCGATGACCCAGCCCACGGGGCCGCCCTCCGCGGCGCTCCCCGGGCGGAGCTCGTCGGGCCGCACGTAGTACCGGAGGCGGGTGCCCGCGGCTAGCTCGGGGGGGAAGCCCGCGTGGAGGTCGGGGAACAGCTCCAGGGTGGGCGGCTCGAAGGTCAGCGACTTGGGGAACGGCGAGACCAGGCCGGTGGACGGGTCGATCATGGCCGCCTCGTCGGTGAGGTACCCGAACCCGGCCCGGACCAGCCCGGCCGTGGTCGTGGTCTTCCCCGAGTCCATGGGCGCCGGCAGGACGATCGCCTTGCCCTCCCAGGAGACCACCCCGGCGTGGATGGTGAGGACGTCCTCCTTGCCGAACATGGCCTGCTGGTGGGCGTGCCAGAAGATGTAGTCGAACACCCCGGGCTCGGAGAGAGCGGCGGCCTGCTCCGGGTCCCACTCCGCGTCACCCTCGACCTCCACCGCCCACCACCGGCCTTCGGCCACCGGCCGGTAGGAGACGGTGGGAGGCCCGGCGGGGTCTACGCGGACCGGCTCCAGGTACCGGTCGAGCAGCTCGAACAGCCGCGAGCGGTCGCTGTTCACCGAGAAGGCGTAGTCGAGGATCTGATATCCACGCTGGGGCACGGTTCCCTCCGATCGAGGCACAGAAAGACCGAGCCCCCCGATCGCTCGGGGGGCTCGGTCCGGATCAGTGTGTTCGGTCTGTCAGTCGTCGCCGCAGGAGCAGTTGGTGCCGTTCGAGAAGCAGTTGCCCGTGCCGCCCGCGTTCGTGCAGTGGTCGGCCATGCCGCCGAAGTCGGTGCAGGCCTCCCGGCACTCGCTCTCGGTCAGCGCGCCGTTCAGGCGACACCTCCCGACCTGGCCGCCGAACGCGCCTTCCTCGACGCAGCAGCAACAGCCACAGGCCGGGACGGTCTGCGCGAAGGCCGGGGTGCGCAGGCTCTGGATCACCGGGGCGGCCCACAGCAGGGTCCCACCGGCGATCGCGCCGCGACGGAGCAGGTCGCGCCGGCTGATGCCCAGCTCGCTCTTGAAGCTCATGTCCTTCTCTGCGTCTGCCATATATAGACTCCTTTCCTCCGCTCCCGGGCTCTCACCCTAGGGTCCTGCGTCGGATGACGTATCCCCTGTTCGGCGTATCTTTTCTGCGGAGGCCGACCGTAGGGTTCCTCCCGCCTGGGCCAGGTGGATCCGCCGCACGGCCTCACCTAGCACCCTGACCTGTTCGTCCGACATGTCCGACCACATGGGGAGGGTCAGAACGCGTTCCGCGGTCGCCTCGGTCACCGGGAGGGGGTGGGCCCCGTTGAGGTGCCGGTAGGCCTGGTGGACGTGGACCGGGGGGGCGTAGTAGCGGCGGGTGTCCGCTCCTTCTGCTCCCAGGGCCCGGCCCAGGGCCTCGGCATCCATCCCGAAGGCCTCCGGGTCCACCAGGATGGTGTGGTCCTTGTACGTGGACCGGTCGCCCGCGGGGACCTGGGGGAAGGAGATGCCGGGGATCGCCGCCAGGGCCTCCCGGTACGCCGCGGCGATGGCGTTCCGGCGCTCGATCCGCTCCTCCAGGCCGTCCAGGTAGGCCAGGGCGATGGCCGCGTGGAACTCCGACATCCGGGCGTTCAGCCCCACGAACCGCATGTCGTAGTCCCCGGGGTTGCCGTAGTCCCTGCCGATCCGGATCCGCTCGGCCAGGATGTCGTCGCCGGTGGCCACCAGACCCCCCTCGCCGGCCACCAGGAGCTTGGACGGGGACAGGCTGAACACCTCGGCGTCCCCGAACCCACCGACGTGCCGGCCCCCGTGCAGGGACCCGAACCCGTGGGCGGCGTCGAAGAACAGGCGGATGCCCCGGCGCCGGGCCAGGTCCGTCAGGCCCTCGACGTCGGCCGGCGTCCCGTACACGTGGGTGGCCAGCACCGCGGAGGTCCGGGTGCCCACGGCCCGTTCCACGGCCTCCGGGGCCAGGGTCAGGGTCCGCGGGTCGATGTCCGCGAACACCGGCCGCAGACCGTTCCAGGCCACCGCGTGGGCCGTGGCCGCGAACGTGAACGAGGGCACGACGACCTCCCCGGTCAGCTCGGAGGCCCGCAGGACGAGCATCAGGCCCGCGGTGCACGACGAAACGGCCACGCAGTGGCGGACCCCTAGGTACGCCGCGGCCCGCTCCTCCAGCTCGCGCACGTACTTCCCGTTCGTGAACATGCCGGTGGGCAGGATGGCCCGGACGTCCTCGACCACCGCCTCGATGTCCGGGACGCTGGGACGGGCCAGGGGCAGGCCCTCGGGGAACGCTGGCCGTCCTCCGAGGATGGCCGGGAGGTCAGGAGCGGGAGCGGTCGACATGGGGTCCTCCTTCATGGCTGGACGGGTTCGGTCGGGTTGGCGGCGAACCAGGCCACGGTCCGGGCCAGGCCCTCCTGGACGGTGACCGACGGCCGGTAGCCGAGGTCCCGGGCGGCTGCGGTCACGTCGGCCAGCGAGTGGCGGACGTCGCCGGGGCGAGGGTCGGCGTGCGCGGGCTGGAGCGAGGTGCCCAGCGCGCGGTTCAGTCCCTCGACCAGCTGGAGGAGGGAGATGCGCTCCCCGCACCCCACGTTGTAGGCCCGGCCCACGGCGTCCGGGCCGGCGCGCGCGGCCAGCAGGCAGGCGTGGACCACGTTGTCCACGTACGTGAAGTCGCGGGTCTGGGCGCCGTCGCCGAACAGGACGGGCCGCTCCCCCCGGGACATCGCGGTCACGAACCGGGGGATCACCGCCGCGTACTCGGACGCGGGGTCCTGCCGGGGCCCGAACACGTTGAAGAACCGCAGGGACACGGTCTGCAGGCCGAAGGACGTGGCGTAGGCCCGGACGTAGGCCTCGGCGGCCAGCTTCGATGCCGCGTACGGCGAGCGGGGCGAGGGCGGCATGTCCTCGTGCTTGGGCAGGATCGGCGTGTCGCCGTACACCGAAGAGGACGACGCGTACACCACCCGGCGCACGCCGGACCGCCGGGCCTCCTCCAGGACGCGGAGCGTCCCGTCGACGTTCACGCCGTGGCTGCGCAGGGGATCCTCGAGCGAGCGCGACACCGAGCCCAGGGCGGCCATGTGGAACACGGCCTCGGCGCCGTCCATCGCCCCGGCCACCGCCCCGGCGTCCCGGATGTCG
>DASWKD010000006.1:0-3052 GCA_036396815.1 Actinomycetota bacterium
CTTCGGCCGGCCGATCGGCAAGAACCAGGCCGTGCAGTGGATGGTGGCCGACTCGGCGGTCGAGGTCCACGCCGCCCGGCTGATGACCCATCACCTGGCCTGGCTGGTGGATTCGGGCCAGTACCCGATCGCCCAGTCCTCGATGGTCAAGCTGCACAACACGGAGATGGTGGGCCGGGTCGCGGACCGGGCCGTGCAGGTCTTCGGCGGCATGGGGCTGGTGTCCGAGGGGCCCGTGGAGTGGATCTACCGGTGGGTCCGGATGCTCCGGGTGGTGGAAGGGACCTCGGAGATACAGCGGGTGGTCATCGCCCGCAGCCTGGGCCTCTAGGGCCCGATCAGGAGGGCGCCGGTCAGCTCGTGGTCGCCCTGGCCCAGGGTGAACTCCACCACGTCCGTGCCCGTGGCTCCCGGCTCCACGCGGCCCACGTCGATCGGCAGGCGGGTCTCACCGACCTGGAACAGCACGGTCCCCTGCCAGGGGAACTCGGTGTGGTTGGTGATGGGCACGGTCATGGCCACCCGGCCCGGGCCCAGCGTCCGGGCGCTGAGGTTGACCGACAGCCCGCCGCACAACCGGCCCACGGGCGCAGCCTCCCCGGCCGGCGTCTCCTCCACCGGCTCCTCCCCTCGCTCGATGGTCTGCGAGGAGATCACGGTGGGCTCTTCGTCCTCCTGGATGATCAGGGCGAACGGCGTGGCCACATCCTGCTGGCACGTCAGCACGTGGGTCAGGCCCCGCAGGCTGGAGGTGGCCACCGGGATGAGCATCACGCCGAACAGCGCGAACACCGCGGCCCGATGCTTCAGGGCGTTCATGGGTCCAGTCTCCGGCCCGGCCGAGGCCGGGTCAAGGGACGTCGTGGACCGGGAGGCTGCGCTCGCGTAGCATCGACCGGGTGAAGGGACTCCGCCGGCTGGGGTACCGGGGCGGCCGCTGGCTCCTGCTGGCGGTGGGCGTGGCCATCCTGCTCATCGTGGCCGCGGTGGTGTACGTGCGGCGGGTGGAGACCACCGAAGTCGCCGCCACGCTGCTGTTCATCCCGGTGTTCGTGGCCCTGGTGTTCTGGGGATGGAAAGGCGGCCTGGCCGCGGGCGTGCTGGCCTCGGCGGCCTACGCGTGGCTCCGGGTCCCGGCCATCGAGGCCGTGGGCCTGGACCGGTTCCTGGGCCTGCTGATCAGCCGGTCCCTGGCCTACCTGGCGTTCGGCGGGATCGGCGGGTGGGCGGCCCGGCAGGTGGAGGCCTCCCTGACCAAGCTGGACCTGTACGACCAGATCGACGACGCCACCGGACTGTTCAACGCCCGGTTCTTCCTCCAGGCCACGGACCTGGAGCAGTCCCGGGCCAAGCGCTACCAAACCCTGTTCTCCGTGTCCTCCGTGGACGTGCCCACCGCGGCGCTGGGCGGACTGTCCGGTAGGAAGGCGACCCGGGCCCTGCGGGACCTGGGCCGGGCCATCGGCGACAGCATCCGCAACGTTGACCGGGCCATCCATGCCGACGACGGCATCTACCACCGGTTCACGGTGGTCCTCCCCGAGACCGGGCGGGAGGGCGCCCGCGTGTTCACGGACCGCCTGGCCGAACGGGTGGCCGCCCACTTCACCGAGCGGGGCCTCCGCCTGGGCGCCGACCGCCTCCAGACCTCTGTGGTCACCCACCCGGAGGACGAGGAGGCCCTGGTCCGGCTCCGCGACGAGTTCGCGGCCATCGACCGCTCCGAGCACCCGGAATCCGCCGAGACCTCCTGATTCGCCCGATGTGGGCCCCCTGAGGTGCCTGCCGGGGGAGGCGGGGGGGGTAGCCCTCCCCACAGACAAACCGGACGCTCATAGTCCCCCATCAGGCCTCGATTGACTATTCACTTGTGGCTCTGCCCGGACGACCATGGAAGCAGGAGCAGGGCACATCCTTCCCTGGATCGGTATGGCCCTCGACAGCGATGTGGATCTCGACAGGCCGACCTCGCCAACGCCAGACGTACAGCGCGGGAAGCTGGCCCTGCTGCGGATCGGCGAACAGATGGCCGGCACGGGAAGCTGGGAGCTGGACCTGGCCACCCAGCGACTCACCTGGTCCGAGGGCCTCTTCCGCCTGCTGGGGCTGGAGCCGGGGTCGATCCAACCATCGTTCGCCACGTTCATGGATCGCATCCACCCCGACGAACTCTCCCGGGTCCAGCGTGAGATCGAAGACGGAATGCTTTCGGGCCAGCCGTTCGCCTACGAGGCGCGATTGGTCCTTCCCGATGGGACCGTCCGCCACCTGCGGTCGGCGAATGAGGTGCTGCTCGATGAGCGGGGGCTCCCCGTGCGGGTGGTGGGGGTTGGGTTGGACGTCACCGAGCTACGCCGGGCCCTCCACAAGCTCACAGCGACGGTGGACAAGCTGAGAGCATCCGACCAGCAGCGCCGTCGCCTGCTGCAACGAGTGACGGGAGCCCAGGAAGAGGAACGCAAGCAGATCGCTGAGGACATACATGACGATTCGATCCAGATCATGACCGCCGCAGGGATGCGACTCTCCGCACTCCGCCGTCGGGTGCGGACCGAACAGGAACAGGAAGAGGTGAAAGCGGTTGAGACCACGGTCCGCTCGGCCATCGCGCGGCTGCGCCGGCTGATGTTCGAGCTCCGGCCGCCCGCCCTGGATCGGGACGGCCTGGCCACAGCACTCCAGCTCTACGTGGAGGCCGCCGGAAGGTTCGGTGACCTTGCCACCACTCAGATCGATGACCGGTTCATCGTTGAGCCATCGCCCGAGGTTCGAGCGATCCTGTACCGGATCGCCCAGGAAGCACTGACGAACGTTCGCAAACATGCTCAGGCCTCCGAGGTGACCGTGGCCCTGACCGAGTCCGACTCGGGGTTCGGGGTCACCGTGATCGATGACGGCCGGGGATTCGATCAAGATGTTAGCCCGGGCACCCACGACCATCTGGGTTTCACCGCGATGAGAGAGCGTGCTGAGATGGCGGGCGGTCACCTCACGGTCCGCTCGACCCCCGGCGAGGGGACGGAGGTCACCGCATGGATCCCCGAGATCGTGG
>DASWKD010000007.1:0-2750 GCA_036396815.1 Actinomycetota bacterium
GGGCCGCTTGGGCCCGGCCAGCGACGGCTCCAACGACCCAAGATCGAACGTCAGGAGCTCCGAGTAGGTTGCATCCGCCGCGCCGGGATCGTGGAACAGGCCCTGCTCCTTGGTGTACCGCTCCACCAGGTCGATCAGGTCGGGATCGCGCCCGGTGCCGCGGAGGTAGGCGATGGTCTGCTCGTCCACCGGGAACACGCCTTCCGTGGCCCCGTACTCCGGGGACATGTTGGCGATGGTGGCCCGGTCCGGCACGGTCAGGGTGGCCAGGCCCGGTCCGTAGAATTCCACGAACCTGCCCACCACGCCGTGGCTCCGGAGCAGCTCGGTGATGGCCAGGACCAGGTCTGTGGCCGTGATGCCTTCCTGGAGGCTCCCCGTCAGACGGACGCCGACCACCTCGGGGGTTAGCAGCGTGACGGGTTCCCCGACCAGGGCGGCCTCCGCCTCGATCCCGCCCACGCCCCAGCCCAGGACGCCCAGGCCACCGATCATCGTGGTGTGCGAGTCCGTGCCCACCAGCGTGTCGGGGTAGGCCACCGTGGCGCCGTCCTGGTCCGAGGTCATCACCACCCGGCCCAGGTGCTCCAGGTTGACCTGGTGGACGATCCCCGCACCCGGCGGTACCACGGAGAAGTGGTCGAAGGCCTGCTGTGCCCACCGGAGGAACGCGTAGCGCTCGCCGTTGCGTTCGTACTCGATCTCCACGTTGCGGGCGAAGGCGTCGGGGGAGCGGAACACGTCCACGATCACCGAGTGGTCGATCACCAGGTCCCCCGGGATCCGAGGGTTGACCCGCGAGGGGTCACCCCCCAGCCGGGCCACGGCCGAGCGCATGGCGGCCAGGTCGGCGACCACCGGCACGCCGGTGAAGTCCTGGAGGATCACCCGGCCAGGGAAGAAGGGGATCTCCCGGGCCTCGGTCCCCGGCCACGTGGCCAGCGCGTCCACGTGGGCCTGCTCGGTCCCCTGCCCCAGCTTGCGGAGCGCGTTCTCCAGGAACACCCGGATCACGAACGGGAGCCGGGCCAGGACTCCCTCGTCGGCGGCGGTAGTGAGGGGAACGTAGGCGACGGTTCCCCCCGACGTCTCGAGCTGCTGAAGCATCGGGTCTCCTCGGGTCGGCTCTCCCTCCACGATACTCGCCCGGTGGCTCAGGCCCGGGGGCGGGCCAGCTGGATCAGGCCCAGGATGTTGCCCTCGGAGTCCTTGAACCAGCAGGCTTTCTCGTCGCCCAGGTGGGCCAGGCCGTCGACCGTCTTCAGCTCGGGGAGGTCGTAGTCCTCGAATGCGACTCCCCGGGCCCGGAGCTCCTTCATCTCGGCCTCGATGCCATCCACCGCCCACCCGGCCACGGTGTGCTCCGCCGTCCCGGCCGCGGCCGATGGGTACAGGACGAACCACGTGCCGTCGCCGCACCGGAAGGTCAGACCGCCGGGGTCGTCGGAGGAGGGGAGGAGGCCCAGCTTCTCCTCGTACCAGGCCCGGGCTCGCTCGATGTCGGCCACCGGGATGGTGGGGTGGATGCCCTGGTCCTTGAGCACGGCCCAAGCATAGTCCTCAGGGTCAGGTGCCTCGCGCGGCCAGGCCGGCGGCGAACGAGAGGAGGCACCGGGCTGCCGCCAGGACGGTGACGTCGGCCACGTCCCGGGTCGGGTCGACCTCCACGATGTCCACCGCCCGGACCTTCGGATGGGCCCCCGCCAGACGGGCCGCCTCGAAGAGTTCGGCCGGCATCAGGCCGCCCGGCCGGGCGCCGGGACACGCCGGCGCGAACGCCCGGTCCAGGACATCGAGGTCCAGATCCACGTAGATCGCGTCGGTGCGCGTCGCCAGGTCGTCGAGGACGACGCTCGTCACTGTCCCGATCCCCCGAGTCCGCACCTCGTCCACGGTCACCACGTTGATCCCGTGCTCTCGGGCCACCGCGGCGTAGGCAGGAGAGTTGGCGAACGGCTGGATCCCGATCTGCCACACGTTCCCCCCCGGCAGTCCGTCCTCGAGCAAGGCTCGCACGGGGTTCCCGTTGTTCAGCCCTTCATCGGTATCGCGCAGATCGTGATGCGCATCCAGGGTGACCAGGCCGGTTCGGTCCAGCGACGGCGCGATCGCGCGGAGGCACGGCCGGGTGATGCTGTTGTCACCCCCGAGGAATGCGAACGCGTCGGCTTCTATCCGTCGAACGGAGTCCTCGACGAGTACCACATTCTCCTCAGGTACTCCGAAGTTGACCGCCATCGATCGCTCGGTCTCGTGCCGGATACGCAGCGACCTGACATCGACATCTCCGTCCCAGGTGCTGAATCTCTCGAGCGCACCGCGGAGCGCCTCCGGTGCCTTGCGGGCTTTGGACGGGCTCAAGGAAGCGATGTCGACAGGGACCTCCACGACCGCGAGCGTGGCCACGGGGTCGGGCATGTGGTCGCCGGCCAGCCAGGCGCTGGCCCGGGGCCAGTTCGGGTCGTCAGGCATCGAGCATGGGGAGGCGGACGCCTCGGTCGCGGGCCACCTGGATCGCCTCGTCGTAGCCGGCGTCGGCGTGGCGCATCACGCCGGTCCCGGGATCGGTGGTCAGCACGCGCTCCAGGCGGCCGGCGGCGTCCTCGGTCCCGTCGGCCACCACGACCATGCCCGCGTGGATCGAGTACCCGATGCCCACCCCGCCGCCATGGTGGACGCTGACCCAGTGCGCCCCGGCGGCCGTGTTGAGCAGCGCGTTGAGGATGGGCCAGTCGGCGATGGCGTCGGAG
>DASWKD010000008.1:0-5330 GCA_036396815.1 Actinomycetota bacterium
CCGATGACGATGAAGCCGATGGCCCCGGTCAGGAAGTTGGGGCCGTACCGGATCTCGAGCAGGCCCGTGGTCCGTGACCCCCAGGGCAGGAACACCGAAACCGCCATCATCATCCCCGCCAGGGCGATCAGGCTGCCCACGTCGAAGCCCTTCTTCTGGTAGCGCTCCGGGTGGCGGCGCTGCAACCTGCCCCTGAGGGCCAGTCCGGGGATCACCGCCACCAGCACGATCAGCACCAAGAGCGCGAGCACCAAGAGCACCGGTCCGACGTTGTCCATGACGCACCTCCTTCGGTCCGACCACATGCTCTTCCAGGGGCTTCGCCGGTCCCAGGGCCGAGAGGCCCGGGCCAACAGGGCCTCATAGCGGGAGTGGCCCTTCGGCCCTCCTCCCGCAGGTCCGAGGACCCTGCGGGGCCGGGACGCGGGGTGGGAGCCTGTGTGTGGCTGAAGGAGGAGAGATGGACGCGAAGAGGAAGGAGGTTGCCGGGCGAGGGAGGCTGTCGACCTTGGCCCGCGGGCTGGTGATCCTGCTGATCGGATCGCTGTCGGCCGGAGCGCTGTTCGCGGTGGGCGTCCTGCTGTTCGGCGTGTTCGGCGACACGGAGGCCAAGATCATGGGCAGCACCCTGCTCCTGGGGGCGTTCAGCCTGACCGGCCTGTGCGCGGCCCTTCGCCTGGAGCGCAGGCGCGCCGCATGGCTGGGCTGGCTCGGGATGGCCGCGTCGATGGTCGCGTACGCGCTGGCCATGGTGGGGATGTGGGGAGACATTGACAACGAGGCCTTCGCCCAGGCGATGGGCACGGCGATCCTCGCTGCTGCGACGCTGGCCTTCGTCTCGTTGCTGCTCCTCGTCAAGCCGCGCACGCAGGCGGTGCGCTGGGTGCTGTTCGCCACCCTCGGGCTCACTGCGGTGGTGTGGGGGATGGTCCAGTACCTGGTGATCACCACGCCCGTGGAGCCGGACGAGCGGTACCTGCGGGTCATGGGCGCGCTGGCCATCCTGGTGGCCCTGGGCGCGATCGTGGCCCCCATCCTGGGCCGGCTGGGCACGGGGAAGGAGATCGGGGGCCCGCGGCATGGGGTAGACCTGAGGAAGGCGGCATGAACGAGGTTGTCGATGTGAAGGAGGGCATGATGAAGGACCCGTTCGACGTGAAGGGCAAGAGCGTCATCGTCACCGGGGGCGCGATGGGGATCGGCCGTGGCATCGCCTCTCGGTTCGTGGAGCGCGGAGCCAACGTCCTGATCACGGACCTGGATGGCGAGGCCGCGGCCGTGGCGGCCAAGTCGGTCGAGGGCCCGGGCCGTGCGGTGGCCATGGCCGTGGATGTGGCCTTGGATGGTGCGGGTGAGGCCATGGTCGCCCGGTGCGTGGAGGAGTTCGGCTCCGTGGACGTCCTGGTGAACAACGCCGGGATCTACCCCATGGCGCCGATGCTCCAGACCACGCCGGAGATGTTCGACCGCGTGTACCAGGTCAACCTGCGCGGCACGGCGTTCGCGGCGAAGGCCGCCGCGGCCAGGATGATCGAGCAGTCCGCCGGGGGGGCGATCATCAACATCGCCTCGATCGACGCGCTGCACCCGTCGATGGTCGGGCTCCCCGCGTACGACGCATCCAAGGGCGGCGTGCTCATGCTCACCAAGAGCCTGGCCCTGGAGCTGGCTCCGCACGGCATCCGGGTCAACGCCATCGCTCCCGGCGGCATCGCCACCGAAGGGACGTCGGCGCCGCTGCAGGGCAGTGGCATGACGGAGGTCGAGATGGACGCCATGATCGCCGGGTTCACCGCGAAGATCCCGCTGGGACGGATAGGCCAGCCCGATGACATCGCCACCGCGGCAGTGTTCCTGGCCTCGGAGGCGGCGGCGTACATCGCCGGCGACATCCTGGTCGTGGACGGGGGGCGGCTCCTCAGCTGACGGAGCGCTCGCCGGGCCGGCCGCTCAGGCCGGCCCGGCCACGTCCTCGGGGCCAGCGAACCGGAACCCCACCCGTCGGACGGTGTGCAGGTACCGGGGACGCGACGGATCGTCCCCCAGCTTCCGCCGAAGGGCCCGCACGTGGACATCGAGGGTCTTGGTGGGACCGAACCAGTTGGGGTCCCAGACCTGCTCCATGATGTGCTCCCGTGTCAGGACCTGGCCGGCGTGGGCCATGAGGAGGTGGAGGAGGTCGAACTCCTTCGCCCGGAGATCGACCGGCCGGCCTCCGATGGTCACGGTCCGGGCCCGGGGGTCCAGGCGGATCTGTCCCACCGTCACGGGGCCCGGGAGGCCCCGGAGCGGGCCCCGCCGCAAGACGCTCCGGAGCCGGGCCACCAGCTCGCGGGCGGAGAACGGCTTGACCACGTAGTCGTCGGCGCCCAGGTCCAGCCCCACGATGCGGTCGGTCTCCTCCCCGGCCGCGCTGAGGATGATGATCGGGACCCCGGACGAGCTCCGGATGGCCCGGCACACGTCCAGGCCGCTGCCGTCGGGCAGGCGGAGGTCGAGGAGCACGACGTCGGGGGCCCGGGCCTCGAACGCGCTGACCGCGCCGGCCGCCGTGCCCTCCACGGTGACCTCGAAGCCCTCCCGGTGGAGACGGGTGGCCAGCGGCCTGGCCACGTCGGCCTCATCCTCCACCAGCAGGACCTGGGGCGGGCTCATACCGGGGCCTCCACCCGGGCCGCGGGGTAGGAGACCTCGAAGCAGGCCCCTCCCAGGTCGCTCCCCGCCACCTCGATCGTCGCGCCGTCCGCCGAGGCCAGCTCGCGGGCCACGGCCAGCCCCAGGCCGGATCCCGACCCGTGCGGCGCACGGCCTCGGAAGAACCGGTCGAAGACCCGGGCCCCCTCCTCCGGCGACACCCCGGGGCCGTCGTCCTCGATCCTGATAGCGATCCGCTCCTCCGAGGCGTGCACCGAGGCCCGGATCGATCGGCGCGCGAACCGCAGGGCATTGTGCAGGAGGTTGCCCAGCACCTGGCGCACGCGGGCGGGGTCGGCCCGGACCACACCCCGGCCCTGGACGCGGATCTCCCTGCCCTCGGTGGCCAGCTCCCCGGACAGGTCCCGCAGCATGCCCTCCACGTCCACCGAGCCGATCCGTTGCTCCCCGGCGGGCCCCAGGGCCAGGAGCGCATCCACGATGTCGGCCATGCGATCGGCCTGTCCCAGCGCGTGCCGGACCTCGCCGTGGGGGTCGGGCCCGTCCAGCGCTTCCTCCAGGTTCAGGCGGAGGGCGGCCAGCGGGGTGCGCAGCTGGTGGCTCGCGTTCGCCGCGAACTCCCGGTTGGCCCGGATCAGGTCGCCCAGCCGCTCCGTCATCACGTTGAGGTCCCGGGCCAGCTCCCCGACTTCACGGGGGCCGCCCTCCGGCACCCGTGCGGTGAGGTCGCCGGCGGTGATGCGCCGGGCCACCCGGGCCGCGTTGCGCAGGGGCCGGACGATGCCCCGCGCCAGCCAGGCGGCCAGCAGCAGCCCGACGACCAGGGTCGACGCGCCGACCAGGCCGAGGAAGAGGTACGAGCGCCTGATCGCAGTTCGGACCTCGGCCATCGGATAGGAGATGCGCACCACACCGAGGACGCGCTCCGCCGATCGCACCGGGACCGCGCTGACCAGGATGTCCTCTCCGAGGGACGTGCTGGTGCGCACCTCCCACGAAGGCGTTCCGGCCAGGGCGGACCGGATCTCGGGGCGCGTGGCGTATGAGGGAGGGCTGCTCCCCGGGGGCTCCAGGGAGTCGGCCAGCAGGATCCCCGAGGCGTCGGTGACCAGGATCCGGCCTCCGATCTGGCGGGCCAGGTGCTCGATCGCGGGCTGGAGTGTGTCCGGAGCACGCGTCTCCAGGGTGTCCTCGATCGCTCCGGCCACCCCGAAGCTCTCGCGCTCCACGCGGCCGGCCAGGTTGTCGACCAGGCGATTGCCCAGGGTGGCGCCGAACGGCACCGTCAGCCCGACCACCACCACCAGCAGCAGGTAGAGCGCGCCGAGGACCAGCCGTCGCCTCATGCCGCCACCACCGCGTAGCCGCGGCCCCGGACCGATCGCATCAGCCGCGGCGCGGACGGATCGTCCTCGATCTTGCGGCGGAGCTGGGAGATGTGCACGTCCAGCGTCTTGGTGGACCCGTGCCAGTGGGGATCCCACACCTCGGCCATCAGCTCCTCCCGGGTCACCAGGTCGGGGCTCCGGGTCATCAGGTATGCCAGGAGGTCGAACTCCCGGGGAGACAGCGACAGCGTCCGTCCCTCCCTCCACGCCTCCCGGCGCCCGGGGTCGAGCCTGAGGGGGCCGACGACCAGCGCCCCCGGCGGGCGCGACCGGCGCCGGAGGATGGCCCGGATCCTGGCCGCCAGCTCCCGGCCGGAGAACGGCTTGACCACGTAGTCGTCGGCGCCGACCTCCAGCCCCAGCACCCGATCGGCTTCCTGGGCTCGTCCGGTGAGCATGATCACCGGCACCGAGGACCTGCCCTTGATCGCGGCACATGCCTCCAGACCCGACATCCCGGGCAGGCTCACATCGAGGACCACGGCCGCGGGGTCGAGATCGGGCAGGGCGGCCAGCGCGTCCTCCGCCGTCGGCACCGCGGTGACCTCGAAGCCCTCCCGCTGCAGCGCGGCGGTCGCCGCGCGCACCATAGCCGCATCGTCCTCCACCACGAGCAGGCGCGATCCACCCATAGCGCCATCATCCGGAGGGATCGATCGGGCGGGGAGGGCCGAGTTTCCCTATCCCTTACCGACCTCTGGCCCCCCGCTAACCACGACCTCCGTACCGTGGTGCCCGACACGAGGAGGTGGATCATGACGAAGCGAAGCGCGATCGCGGTGGCCGGAGGGTTGGTCGCCGCGCTGGTCGCCGGCCTGGTGGCCATGTCGGTGAACCTCGGGATCCTGCGTGCGTCGGAGACGACGGAGGGACCGGGGCAGCTCACGTCGTCCAGCGCCGGGGAAGGGATCAAGCCCATCATCAAGCGCGAGACGGTCCGCAAGCGCAAGAAGGTGAAGTCCGGGTCCCCGCAGACCGTGGTCGTGTCGGGAGGAGCGGACGAGGCGGTGCTGGCCTCCGGATCTTCGGAGGACGAGGAGTACGACGACCACGGGGACGACGACGACTCCAGTCCCGGGTCCGAGGACGAGCACGAGGACGAGGACGAGCACGAGTTCGATGAGCAGGACGACGACTGAGCGTCGCCCCCGGCTGCCGAAGTCCGTGGTCCGGGCATGGGCCTGGGTCACGGGTGGCATCACGTTCTTCGGCAGCTGGATCCTGCTGGGGATGCAGCCCAAGCCGGCGGGGGAGGGTGCGCAGGCGCCTCCCCCCCGGCCGGTCTCG
>DASWKD010000009.1:0-9854 GCA_036396815.1 Actinomycetota bacterium
TGCGCCGTCCCAGCCCGCGAACACCGAGCCCGGGTCGGGGGAGGGAGTGAGGCTCACGTTGTAGCCGTCGAGGTACGAGCGGCTGCAGTCCACGCCGCACGAGATGCCGGCCGGCGCGCTGGCCACGGCTCCCGCCCCCGAGCCGTCGGTGGCCACGGTCAGGGTCCGCTTCGGTCCCGCGCAGGACCGGAACGAGCCCGTCCCGCCCTGCTGGTAGCAGAGGTCGCTGCCCTTGCCGCCGTCGATCCGGTCGTTGCCCGACCCCCCGTAGATGCGATCCTTCCCCCCGCCGCCGCAGATCAGGTCGTTGCCCCCGCGGCCGTAGATCCGTTGGGAGCGCTTCCTCCCCACGATCACGTCGGCCTTGTTCGTCCCCTTGACCACGCGCTTCTTGGAGACGATGGTGGCCCGCTTCCCGAAGCACTTGGGGCGCCGGCGGGCCTCGGCCTCGCTGGCCAGGGTGAACAGCCCGGCCAGCACGAAGAGCGCGGCCACGGTGGTCGCCTGAGCCCTCCTGGCCATCGTTCCGGTCACTCGGCTCTCTCCTCTTGTCCGCGGGTGTCGGGCGCTGATTCCGCTGAGGGCCCCTGGGGGCCCTCTGAGGGAGGTATCGGCCCCTTTCCCCCGCACCCTTAGCCCGGACGGGGGACGGCCGTTAGACGAAGGTGGCGCTGACGTTCCGGGCCTGGGTCATGGCCAGGGTGCAGGTGGAGCCCACCTGCCCGGAGCATCCGCCGCCCCACACCACGGTGGCGCTGGAGGCGGTCAGGGTGACGGATGTGCCCGATGCGTACTTCTCGGTGCAATCGCCGGGACAGCTGATCCCGGAGGGGTTGCTGGTCACGGTCCCGGAGCCGGACACGGTCACGGTCATGTCGAACCCGGTGGTGAAGGTGGCCGTCACCGAACGGGCTTGGTCCATGGTCACCACGCAGGACCCGGCGCCGGTGCACGCCCCCGCCCAGGCCCCGAACACCGAGCTGCCGTTCGGTGTGGGGGTCAGGGTCACGGAGGTGCCGTCGTCGTAGGCCTTCGAGCAGTCGGATCCGCATTCGATCCCCGAAGGGCTGCTGGACACCGTCCCGCCGCCGGTCCCGTCCTTGGAGACGCCGAGCGTCCACACCTTCACGAAGGTGGCGGTGACGATCTTGTCGGAGGTCAGGATGACGGTGCACTCGTTCGCCGAGACCGAATCGCAGCCCACCCAGGAGCCGAACCGCGATCCCGCGTCGGGCGTGGCTGTCAGCATCACGCTGGTCCCGCTGTCGTAGACCTCGGAGCAATCCCCGCCGCAGTTCACCCCGGACGGGACGCTGGATACCGCTCCCGACCCCGAGCCGGAGACCGTGACGCTCAGGGTTCGGGTCAGCCTGGTGAAGGTGGCCGTCACCGACCGGTCCGCGTTCATGGAGACCGTGCACACCGTCGCGCTCACGCTGTCGCACCCCGCCCAGCCGGTGAACGAGGAGTCGCCGTCGGGGGTGGCCGTGACCTCGACCGAGGCTCCGTCCACGAACGGCTCCGAGCAGTCGCCCCCGCAGGTGATCCCCGGCGGGTCGCTGGTCAGGGTGCCGCCGCCCGTCCCGGTGGCGGAGGCGGTCAGGGTCCGGCCCAGGACGAACGTGGCGGTGACGCTCCTCGCGGCGGACATCGTCACCGTGCACGGCTGGGCCGAGCCGGTGCACGCCCCGCTCCATCCGATGAACACGGATCCGCCGTCGGCGGTGGCCGTGAGGTCGACCACCGTTCCCTCGGCGTACGCCTGGTTGCAGTCCGAGCCACAGTCGATGCCAGCGGGGGAGCTGGACACGGAGCCGGAGCCGCTGCCGGACCGGCTGACCGTGAGGAGATGCGTGATCTGGTCGAAGCGAGGTGTCACGGTCTCGTCGGCGTCCACGGTCATCGTGCAGGTGCCGCCCGATGGGGCGTCGCAGCCGGTCCAGGACACGAACGCGGAGCCCGCGTCCGGGGTGGCGGTGAGCACGACCTGGGTCCCGTCGTCGACCTCCTGCGTGCAGTCACCGGGACAGGAGATCCCGGTCCCGGTCACGGTGCCGGAGCCGGTTCCCGTGGCCGCGCCGACCGTGAGGGTGAAGCGCTCGATGAACGTCGCCGTGACGTTCTTGGCCCCGTCCATGGACACCACGCAGGTCGTGGAGGTGCCCGAGCATGCCCCGCCCCAGCTCCCGAACCTCCAGCCCGCGGCCGGGGTCGCGGTCAGGGTCACGTCGGTGCCGTGGGCGAAGGTCTCGGCGCAGTCGGCGCCGCAGGAGATGCCGTCCGGCGAGCTGCCGACCGTCCCCTGGCCCGTTGGGGTCACGGTGAGCGCATAGGTCTGCAGGGCGAAGGTGGCCAGCACCGTGCGGTCGGTCCCCATGGCCACCGTGCACGTGGCCCCGAGTGTGCTGTCACAGCCGGCCCAGGCCTGGAGCGTGGAGCCGGCGGAGGCCGCGGCCGTGAGGACCACGGTGGCGCCCTCGAGGTACCGGTGGGTGCAGTCGCTCCCGCAGGTGATACCGGCCGGGTCGCTGGTCACCGTCCCGGAGCCCGCGCCGTCGCGGGTCACGGTCAGCTCCCTGGTCCCGGCCTCCAGGTCGAAGGTGGCGTTGACGGTGATCACGTCGTCCGCGCCGACCACGCAGGGGCCGGTGCCCGAGCACCCGCCGCCGCTCCAGCCGCCGAACGTGGAGCCCGGATCTCCGGTGGCCGTCAAGGTCACGTTCGCTCCCTCGGTGAATGTCTCCACGCAGTCGGCGCCGCAGTCGATCCCCGAGGGGTTGCTCGAGACGGTCCCCGTCCCCGTGCCGTCCTTGGTCACGGTGATCGTCCCTGGGAGGGGGTCGAACACGGCCGTCACGGTGGTCGCGGCCTTCACGGTCACGGCGCAGGTGGCTGTGCCCGCGCACCCGCCTCCCGACCAGCCGGTGAAGCCCATGCCCGCGGCCGGGGCGGCCGAGAGGGTCACGGGCGTGCCCTCGAGGTAGGTCTTGGAGCAGGTCGCCCCGCAGTCGATCCCCGAGGGGGTGCTGCTCACGGACCCCACCCCATCGCCCGTCTTGGACACCGAGAGGAGGAGCCTGGGACCCTCGCAGGCCACCTTGGTCCCGGTGCCGGCCTGCTCGTAGCAGGCGTCGTTGCCCTTGCCGCCGTCGATCCTGTCGTTGCCGGCGCCACCGTAGATCTTGTCGTTCCCGCCTCCGCCGCAGATCGTGTCGTTGCCCCCGCCGCCGTAGATCCTCTGGCCGCGCTTCTTGCCCACGATGACGTCGGCCTTCCCGGTCCCCTTGACCACCTGCTTCTTGGACACGATCGTGGCCCGCTTGCCCAGGCACGTGGGGCGCTTCTTCGCGCCGGCTGGCGGGGTCTGGGCGAGCGACAGCACGAGCATGGCCACCGCCATCCCCGTGGTCGCCGCCTTCCGTGACTTCGAGAGGTCCATAGGTTTCCCCGTTGGCGGGGCGACACCCCGCTGGCGACAGGTATCGGGGTCCCTGACCTCATGCTTTAGTGCATCCGGGGGACCCGCGGGGCACTCGCTCGGGGGACCCGCCCGAAGGCATGTCAGACCCTCCCGCTAGGGTGAGCGCGATGTACGCGCGTGCCCGCGGGGTTGCCGTGATCGGCGTGGAAGGCCACATCGTGGCCGTGGAGGCCTTCGTGGGACGGGGCCTCCCCGCGCTCTTGATCACCGGTCTCCCCGGAGCCGCGGTCCAGGAGGCTAGGGAGCGGGTCCGGCCGGCCGTGGAGAGCTCCGGGCTGACCTGGCCCCTGCGGCGGGTGACGGTCAACCTCAGCCCGGCCGACCTGCGGAAGGAGGGGCCGGGGTTCGACCTCCCGGTGGCCGCCGCGGTGCTTGCTGCCACGGGGCAGGTTCCCGAGGACCGGCTGGAGCCCTTCGCCCTGGCCGGCGAGCTGTCCCTGCGGGGGGCGCTGCTGCCCACGCCGGGCATCCTTTCCGTGGCCGTGGCCGCGGCCCGGGCCGGGCTGGAGGGGGTGGTCGTGCCGGAGGCCAACGCGGCCGAGGCCTCGCTGGTGGAGGGCCTCCGGGTGGTCGGGGCGCCGTCGCTGGGCCGGGTGGTGGATCTCCTGCGGGGCCGGTGGTCGCCGGGGCCTCCTCCGGTCGCCGGGACCGCGCCCTCTCACGACGGGACGGACCTGGCCGAGGTGCGCGGACAGGGCCAGGCTCGCCGGGCCCTGGAGGTCGCCGCGGCGGGCGGCCACAACATGCTCATGATCGGGCCGCCCGGGGCCGGCAAGACGATGCTCGCCCGCCGCCTGCCGACCATCCTCCCGGCCATGACCCGCCAGGAGGCCCTGGACGTGACCCGGCTCCATTCGGTGGCCGGCCTGCTCCCCGCCGGGGGAGGGCTGGTCCCGTCCCGGCCGTTCCGCAGCCCCCACCACACGATCTCCGCGGCGGGCATGCTCGGGGGAGGCTCGCTCCGTCCGGGCGAGGTGTCGCTGGCCACGAACGGCGTCCTGTTCCTGGACGAGGTCAGCGAGTTCCGCCGCGACGTCCTCGAGGGACTGCGCCAGCCCCTGGAGGACGGGCGGGTGGTGGTGGTCCGCCAGGCCGGCGCGGTGACGTTCCCCGCGCGGTTCACGCTGGTCGCCGCGTCCAACCCGTGTCCGTGCGGGTACCACGGCGATCCTCGCCGGCGCTGCGACTGCGCCGACCCCCGGCTCCGCGGGTACCGCCAGCGGCTGTCGGGGCCCCTGCTGGACCGGATCGACCTCCGCCTTCGGGTCCCCCGGCTGACCCGCGAGGAGCTGATGGGCTCGGCCACCGGTGAGGCCTCGGCCGCGGTCCGGGCCCGGGTCGAGGAGGCCCGCGGCCGTCAGCGCCACCGGCTGTCGTCGCACGGGGTGGCCTGCAACGCCCAGATGCCGGGGGTCGTGGCCCGCCGCGAGGCCCGGCTGACCGCCGAGGCCGAGCAGGCGCTGGGGCGGGCCGTGGACCGCTACCACCTGTCGGGCCGGGGCTTCGACCGCCTCCTGAAGGTGGCCCGCACCATCGCGGACCTCGGCGGACGGGACCGCGTGGGGCGGGAGCACCTGCTGGAGGCGTTGAGCTTCCGGGGAGAGGCGGCGGAGGAGCGTGCCGGTGCCGCCTGAGCTCCGGATACGGAGCCTGCCCCCGCCGCCCGGGCCCGGGTGGCCGCGCCGGTTCGTCGCCGGGGAGGAGGACCGCGACGCGGTGCTCGTCCTCGCCCACGTCGACATCACCCCTCGTGAGCTCCGGGCCCTGGCCTGGGCCCGGGGCAACGCCCGGGCCTGCCTGCGGGCCGTGATCCGGTCCGGCCGTCCCTCGGACCGCAGGGCGGCCACCGAGGTCCGGCCCGAACACGTCCGGGCCCGCCTCCGGGCCTGCGGGGCGACGGTGATCCATCAGGCGGACCAGGCCTACCCCCCGCCCCTGCGGGACCTCCACGACCCGCCCGGCTGGTTGTTCGTCCGGGGCCGTCCCCTGGCCGGGCTCGATCCCGCGGTGGGGATGGTCGGGGCCCGGAGCTGCTCGCCCTACGGGCGGGAGATGGCCGGGTGGATCGGACGGGGCCTGGCCCGGGCCGGTGTGCCGGTGATCTCCGGCGCGGCCCGGGGGATCGACGCCGCCTCGCACCGAGGGGCGCTGGAAGCCGAGGGATGGACGGTGGCCGTCCTGGGCTCGGGGATCGACCACCCCTTCCCCTCGTCCAGCCGCCGGCTGCTCGAGGACATCGCCCGAACCGGCACCGTGGTCAGCGAGTACCCGCCGGGGACCCCGGCGTCACGCCATCGTTTCCCGGCCCGGAACCGGATCGTGGCCGCGCTGGCCACGGCGGTCGTGGTCGTGGAGGGAGCGCCGGGCAGCGGCTCGCTGATCAGCGCGAACCACGCCATGGAGCTCGGCCGCGACGTGCTGGCCGTGCCCGGCCCGGTGACCAGCCCGCTCTCCGCGGCGCCCCACGAGCTGATCCAGGAGGGGGCCGGCCTGATCCGCGGCCCGGACGACGTGCTCGAGGCCCTCGGCCTGGGCCCGCCGGCCACGGAGGACGCCCCGCCGCCCGACCTCCCGGAGCGCGAAGACCGCGTGTTCCGGGCCGTGGCCGGCGCGGCGGCCACCGCGGACGAGGTGGCCGCTTCGGCGGGCATGCCCCAGGACGTGGTGGTGGCCATGCTGGCCTCGCTCGAGCTGCAGGGGCTGATCCGCGACGTCGGCGGGCGCTACGAGCGGGTCCGGGCTGCCGAAGCTCCATGAACCCGGAGGCCTCGACCCGCTCCCGTGGCGACGGGACCGTTGGAACACCAGCAACGGTGTGTTACAAACGTTGACACCGACCGCGGAAGGCAGGCCATGTCCGGCCAGGATCTGATCGAGGCGTTCACCCGCCACCTCACGCTCGAACGACGACTGTCCCCCCACACCGTGGATGCCTACCGCGCGGACGTGCAGGGGCTGGCCACGTTCCTGGAGCGGGGCCGGACCCCGCTGGGAGAGGCCCGGTACGAGCAGCTCCGCAGGTGGCTGGCCCACCTGGCCACCAGGGGCTACGCCCGGTCCACGATGGCCCGCAAGGCCGCCGCGGCCCGCGCGTTCTTCGCGTTCTGCGCTCACCGCGGGCTGATCCCCCGGGACCCGGCCTCCCTGCTGGCCGCTCCCGCCGTGCCCCGGAAGCTGCCCCCGGTGCTCAAGCAGGCGGAGGCCCAGGCCCTGGTCGAGGCCCCGGAGGGCCACGACCCCCGGGCTCTGCGGGACCGCGCCGTCCTGGAGCTCCTGTACGGCGCGGGGATCCGGGTGGCCGAGCTGTGCGGCCTGGATGTGGACGACGTGGACCTCGGACGGGGCCGGGTCCGGGTCATGGGCAAGGGGCGCAAGGAGCGGTCGGTCCCCCTGGGGGAGCCGGCCGTGGACGCCGTCCGGGCCTACCTGCGGGACGGGAGGCCGCGGCTGGTCCGCGGGCGACCGGGCCATCCCCTCCTGCTCAACGGGCGGTCCAAACGGATGGGACCGCGCGAGGTACGCTCGATAGTGGAACAATATCGTCAGGCGGTGCTGCCGGGCCGGAGGACCAGCCCTCACACCCTGCGGCACTCGTACGCGACCCACCTCATGGAGGGAGGCGCAGACATCAGGGCCGTTCAGGAGCTCCTGGGGCACGCCAGCCTGGCCACGACCCAGCGGTACACCCACGTGTCCAAGCGGCGCCTGTTCGGGGCGTACCGCGACAGCCATCCGAGGGCCTGATGGCGAAGGCGTCCGGCAAGCGCCGGCCCGTGGCCACCGGCCAGGCGGATCCGGAGGCCACGGAGCTGGAGCGCCTGTGGTTAGAGTTCAAGGACAGCGGCTCCCCGGCGGCCCGGGAGCGCCTGATCCTGCACTTCGCCCCGCTGGTCAAGTACGTGGTCGGCAGGGTGGCCTCGGGCCTCCCCCAGAACGTGGAGCGGGCCGACCTGGTGTCCTACGGGATGTTCGGGCTGATGGACGCCCTGGACAAGTTCGACATGGGGCGCGAGGTCAAGTTCGAGACCTACGCCATCCCCCGGATCCGGGGGGCCATCATCGACGAGCTCCGGGCCATGGACTGGGTCCCCCGCTCGGTCCGGTTCAAGGCCCGGGAGGTCGAGAAGGCCACCTCCGGGCTGGAGGCCAAGCTCCGCCGGGCTCCCACCGAGGAGGAGATCGCCGAGCACCTGGGCATCAGCGTGTCCGAGCTGCATGAGGTGGTCACCCAGATCTCCTTCGTGTCGGTCATGGCCCTGGACGAGATGGTGGGCGGGGGCGACGAGGGCGGTGAGAAGCGCACCCTGCTGGACACGCTGGCCGATGCGGGGAGCGCGGACCCCATGTCCGAGCTGGAGGGCCAGGAGATGCGGGGCATGCTCTCCGCGGCCATCAACGACCTGTCCGAGCGCGAGAAGATCGTCATCACGCTCTATTACTTCGAGGGCCTGACTCTGGCCGAGATCGGCGAGATCCTGGGCGTCACCGAGTCCCGGGTGTGCCAGATACACACCAAGGCCGTGGGCGGCCTCCGTACGAACCTCAAGGACGATTAGCGGCCGACCGTGTCGGTGGCCGCCGGTATGATCGGCCGGCCTCCGGGGGAAGGGAGGTCGCATGCCGTCCGTCCCCCTCGTCGTGCTTGCCGCGCTCGCTCTGGGAACACTGGTGGCCGGGCCTGCTCCCCACACCCCGGAGCAGGCCCCGCCGCCCGGAGCGGGCACGTACGCCTGGCCCGTTCAGGGTGAGGTGATCCGGCCCTTCGACCCGCCCGGGGATCCCTTCGGGTCCGGCCACCGGGGCGTCGACATCGCGGCGCCCTCCGGGACCCCGGTCCGGGCGGCCGAGGAGGGCGTGGTGGCCTTCGCCGGGGCCCTGGCCGGCAGCCTGTACGTCTCGATCGATCATCCGGGCGGCGTGCGGACCACGTACTCCTGGCTGTCCTCGGTCGTCGTCCGCCGGGGGGACCGCGTCGCGCGCCTCCAGGTCCTGGGGGCCACGGGCCCGGGACACCCTGGGGACCCGGGGCCCGCCCACCTCCACCTGGGGGCCCGGGTCGCGGAAGCGTACGTGGACCCGCTGCTGCTCCTCGAGCCACGCCACGTGGCCGGGATGATCCACCTGGCCCCGCTGGACGGAGAGGGGGGCCCGGGCCTCTAGAATGGGCGACCGTGCTCCCCCTCGTCCGTCCGATGCTGGCCGCTGGCCTTCTCCTGGCTGCACCGGCCGCCGCCCTGGCCCAGGAGGCCGGGTGGCCGATGTCCGGGGGCAACCCCGCCCACGCCGTCCGGGCCGATGGTCCCGGGCCCCCGTACCGGGTGGCCTGGACGGCCGACCTGGAGGGCGGGGCCGCCGCCGGCCCGGTGACCACCGACGAGGCGGCCATCGTCGTGGGGAAGGACTCGGTGACGGCCCTGTCCCTAGCAACGGGCGCGGAGATGTGGACCGCCCCCCGCTCCGAGGGCGCCACGGGCTCCCCGGCCGTGGCCGGCGGCCTGGTGGTGTTCGCCGTGGGAACCGGGGACGATGCGGCGATCGTCGCGGTCACGGCCGAGGACGGTCAGGAGGCCTGGCGGACCTCGGTGCCCGCCGCCGTGTTGGCGGGACTGACCGCGGTGGCCGTGGCCGGCGAGGCCGAGGGAACCGTCTACGCCGCGTCCCGGGACGGGGTCGTCGCCGCCCTGGACCTGGCCACCGGCGAGGAGCGCTGGACGTACGAGGCCGGGACGGCCGTCGAGGGGACCCCGGCCGTGGCCGAGGACCTGGTGATCGTGGTCGCCCAGAGCACCACCGCCCGCACCGCAACGGTGCATGCCGTGGACGCAGACACCGGACGGAAGGCGTGGACCAGGGCGGGCCTCACCGCCTCGGCCTCGGCGGTGGCCGTGGCCGGGGGACAGGCGTTCGTCGGCACCGGGGACGGCCGGGTGCGAGCCCTCGACGCGGCCACCGGCGACCTCCGGTGGGAGACCAGGGTCCGGTACAGCTTCAGCCCCGAGTCCGTCCCCGCGGTCACCGACGACCTGTATGTGGGGGACCTGTTCGGCCATCTCTACCGGCTCGATCCCTCGGACGGGGCCGAGCGGTGGGTGTTCCGGGTTCCCGGCGACCTCCTGCGGGGCACCTCGGTCCCCGTGGATCGGTGGGTGGTGGCCGGGGACGCCAGCGGGCAGGTGTCGGCCATCGACGCCCGCTCCGGCCACCTGGTGTGGCGCCACGACCTGGGGGCGGGCCGCGTGCTGGCCCCCGCTCCGGGCGGCTCGGTGCTGGTCACCGCGGTGGCCGGCGGCGACGTCACCGCGTTCGAGACCGACCCCGGCGCGGACCTCCTGGATGAGCCGTCTCCGACCACCCTGTTCGTGGACCGGGCGCT
>DASWKD010000010.1:0-1942 GCA_036396815.1 Actinomycetota bacterium
GGAGCCCGAGCCGGCCGTGGAGAACGAGCCTCCGCCGGAGCCCGAACCGACGCCCTCTCCCTCACCCTCACCTCCGCCCCAGGAGTAGCAGCCCGTCCAGGACCTCCCGCAGGGCCCACAGGGCATCCAGCCGCTCCCACCGCCGCTCCGCGCGAGCCTCCTCGATCAGGTCGTCGATGGACGGCACCCGCAGCGGCCGGTCGGGGAGCCACGGGCTCTGCCACCTCGGATCCACGACCCACGAGCCGGCCACCAGCATCCGGTAGGCATCCGCCGGAGGCGTCACGACCACCAGGGGTCCCAGCCGCGTGGTGAACCGCATCCGCCGGGCCCGCGGGACCGACGGGACATCCACGCCCAGCCGCTTCAGCGCCTTGGCCAGCACCACGCGGCTGTTCCGCTCCGGCCCGAGGACCACCTGAAGCTCGCGCCCCCGGATCGGTGACCCCAGGATGTTCGCCCCCACGTCCCCCGTCACCACCATGTCCACCCGGCCGCCCAACAGCACCTTCATCATGCGCCGAGGATCGAAGCCGGCCCCGCCCACGGGACGGACCACCGGCGCCAGGCGGAGGTGCTCCCGGATGGGACCCCGTTCCACCTCCTGGCCCCGCCGAGGCTCGGCAACGAGGGTGGCCCCGCACGCCTCCAGCAAACGGACCAGCGTGGAAACCCGCGGGCCCGCCTTCGCATGCTCGATGTTGCTCAAGGCAACCGGCGTGATCCCAGCCGAGCGGGCCAGGGCACGCTTGGTCATCCCCGCCCGTCGCCGCCACTCCCGTACCACCCGCGCAGCGTCCACCCCACCCCCACCGTCACCGGAAACATAAAGTAAACTTTACCTTTCTGGCGATGGTCCCACAGCCCCTCCCCCCCAGCCTCACGGCTCGACCCGGAAGCGCCCGACCCGCGGCTCCCCACGTTCGGAGCAAGCAGCCCGGGGAGTATGATTCGCCGGGCCCATGAAGACCCTCGTCATCACCAACGACTTCCCCCCTCGCGTGGGCGGCATCAACTACTACGTGGACCAGATCGTCCGCCGCTTCCCCGCGGGCGAGGTCACCGTGCTGGCGCCCGCCTGGCCGGGCTCGGTGGCCTTCGACGCCGAGTACCCCCACGAGGTGGTCCGGTGGACCTCCACCCGCCTGCTCCCAACCCCGCCCGTCCGGGACCGGGCCATCGACCTGGTGCGGACCGAGCACCCCGACGTGGTCCTGTTCGGGGCCGCCCTCCCGTTCGCCCTGATCGGCCCGGCCATCATGCGGGAGACCGGCATCCCCTACGCCTCCTTCACCCACGGCATGGAGATGGGGTGGGGCCGGGTCCCCGGCGGCAAGCAGCTGGTGGGCCGGGTCGGGCGCGATGCCATCCTCCTGACCACGGTCTCCGCCTGGACCCGGGACATCCTGCGGGACGCGGTGGGCCCCCGGCCCAGGATCGAGCTCCTGCCCCCGGGCGTGGACACCGACCTCTTCCATCCCGAGGTCTCCGACGCCGAGGTCCGCGAGCGCCACGGCCTGTGGGAGGACCCCGTGATCTGCTGCGTCTCCCGGCTGGTGGCCCGCAAGGGCCAGGACCAGCTGATCGAAGCCCTCCCCCGGATCGCGGCCGAGGTCCCCAACGTGCGCTTCCTGGTGGTGGGCTCCGGCCCCTACGAGAAGAAGCTGTGGTCCCTGGCCAAGGAGCGCGGCGTGGAGCACCGTGTGGTGTTCGCCGGCGAGGTCCCCTACCGCGAGCTGCCGATGTACTTCCGGGCCGGCGACGTGTTCGCCATGCCCAGCCGGCCCCGGTGGTTCGGCCTGGAGGTCGAGGCCCTGGGCGCCGTCTACCTCCAGGCCTACGCCGTGGGACGGCCGTGCATCATCGGGGAATCCGGCGGAGCGCCCGAGGCCGCCCTGGACGGAGACGCCGGGTTGGTGGTGGACGGGACCAGCGCCGCCGA
>DASWKD010000011.1:0-2487 GCA_036396815.1 Actinomycetota bacterium
TCCATCTGGCGGCCACCCATGCCCAGGACGTGCGGGCCCTCATCCTGGTCAACCCCTACGTGTGGGACCGGCGGATCCTGGCCGCGCCCCTGGTCAGGTACGTCCGGCGGACGGTGGCCGGGGTGGTCGACGACATCTCCAAGCCCGGGGGGACGGAGCGAGGCTACGACCGCATCCCCATCCGGGCGCTGGCCCAGGTGGCCAGGTTCCAGGCCCGGGTCCGCGGCGAGCTGACCCGGGTCCGTCAGCCGATCCTGGCCTTCGCCTCCGGGGAGGACCACGTGATCCCGCGCGGCAACCCCGCGAAGGTCCTCCGCAAGGTGGCCAGCAGGGACAAGGAGCTCATCGTCCTGGACCGCTCCTACCACGTGGCCTGGCTGGACCACCAGGCTCAGGACCTGTTCGAGGCGGCGGGCGCGTTCCTGGAGCGGACGCTGGGCCCCGCCTAACTCAGCCGTCCACCGCCAGGTCGGCCACCACCGGCCGGTGATCGGAAGCCTGGATCACGGCAGGCCCGTCTTCCACACGCACCGCACGGATCTCCACGTCCCCGGTCACGAACAGGTAGTCGATCCGGGCCCTGGGCCGGCGGGAGGGGAACGTCTCCCCGCCCCCCACGCCCCGCGCGGCGAAGGCGTCCAGGTACCTTCCGGCGATCCACTCCGTGGCCGGAGCATCCGGGGACTCGTTGAGGTCCCCGCCCAGGAGCAGGGGCCCCGGGGCGCCGGCAAGCATGTCGGTGACCTCCCGGGCATGGCGGACCCGCTCGGCGTCGGCCACCCCCAGGTGGACGCCGGCCACCGTCAGACGGGTCCCCGACCGGCCCACCCGAGCGGCGACCACCCCCCGCCGCTTGAGTCCCGGCCAGGGCGACAGGGGCGCGGCCCATCCCTCCACGATCCTCCACGGCGGGCGGGCCAGCACGGCGTTCTGGACCCCGGCCGGGCGTCCCAGCCCGTGGTGTGCCCCCATCCTCAGGCGGCGGGCCAGCCCCCGGACCCGCCACCGGAACCGGGCCTCGTTCAGGATCAGGATGTCCGGGCCCATCTCGCGCACCGCGTCGGCCACGCGGCCCACCCCGGCGCGGAAGCCGTGGACGTTCCACACCACCACCCGGAACCCGAGCATGAGCGGGAGCCTACCGGCTAGGCCTGGATCCTGGTCCCGGCCTCCCCGGCCAGAGCCTGAGGACCGTCGTCCAGCGAGGCGATCACCGCCCGCTCGCCCCCTGCGTCGACGAACCCCACCGCGGCCTGGACCTTGGGGCCCATCGAGCCGGGGGGCAGGGTTTCCAGGAGCGCCCGGGCCGCCGCGGGGGTCAGGTGCTCGATCAGGCGCTGGCTGGCCTCTCCGTGATGTTCGTGGACGCCCTCGACGTCGGTCAGGATCAGCAGGACCCGGGCCCCCACGTCGCGGGCCAGGATGCTCGCGGCCAGATCCTTGTCCACCACACCCTCCATGCCCACCAGCCGCGGCCCCTTCTCGATCACCGGCACGCCCCCGCCACCGGCGGCGATGACGATGACCCCCGACCTGGCCAGGTCCCGGATCACCGGGGCCTCAACGATGGAGTACGGGGTGGGGGACGGCACCACCCTGCGCCACCCTCCCTCGACCCCGGCCATCGTCCATCCTCGCTCGGCGGTCAGCCCGGCCGCGTCCACGTGCTGGTAGTACGGGCCGATAGGCTTGGTGGGCCGATCGAAGGCCGGATCGTCGGCCGGGACCCGGGTCAAGGTCAGCACCGTGGCCACGGGACGCTCCATCCCTCGCTCGTAGAACACGTCCCCGATCGAGACCTGGAGGAGGTAGCCGACCTGGCCCTGACTCTCGGCCCCGCACACGTCGAGGGGCATGGGGTGGACCTGGTCCCGGGCCGCCTCGTTCTGGAGGAGGATCCGGCCAACCTGCGGGCCGTTCCCGTGGGTGACCACCACCTCCCATCCCGCCGCCGCGATGTCGGCCACCTTCTCCGCCGCCGACCGCGCGGTGGCTCGCATCAGCTCCGGGGTGTCCTCCTGTCCCCGACGGAGCAGGGCGTTCCCGCCGAGGGCCACGACCACCCGGCCGGGCTCGCTCACGGCAGGCGCTCGGCCAGGATCGAGGCCAGGGTGGGCTGGCCCCGGGCCTCGGCCAGCTCGTAGCGGACCCGGACCGAGGGCTTCGAGAACGTGGCCACCTTGGCCAGGTCCACCGGCGTGGCGATGATGACCACGTCGGCCGGCACGGCCTCGATGGTCCGCTCCATCTCGGCGATCTGCCCGGCCGAGTAGCCCATGGCCGGGAGCACCGGGCCCACGGGGTATTTCCGGTAGATCTCCCGCAGGCTCCCCTCCGCCCACTCCCGAGGGTCTACGACCTCGGCACCGGCCTTCCGGGCGGCCACCACGCCGGCGCCGTAGGTCATCTCTCCGTGGGTCAGGGTCGGGCCGTCCTCGATCACCAGGACCCGCTTGCCGGCGATAGCCCCGGGATCGTCCACGGTGA
>DASWKD010000012.1:0-4068 GCA_036396815.1 Actinomycetota bacterium
TCTGAAGCGGCCCGCCGTCGCGGAGCGCCCCATCGAACGGGACCGGGGCGGCCTGGACATGTCGGTCCGGCTCCTGGAAGGGACCGACCCCCAGCACCTCTCCGGCCCCCGGGGTGAACCCGTCACGGATCACGTCCACCGAGTGGGTCAGCGCGCCCGAGTAGGTCACGTCGGTCCGGGCCGCGTACGGCGAGTCCTCGCACTGCAGGATGTCCAGGGCGGCCCGGAGCTCGCCCCGGTCGTAGCCGACCCCATCCTGGTACGCGAAGTACCGGGGGAAGATCGCGGTTCCCACGGCCCGCACGCAGGGAACGCTGCCCTGGTCGGGAGCCTCCTCGATCGTCAACGTAAGCCGGTCGTTCCCATGGGACCTGGTCTGGACCACCGGAACCTCCACGGTCTCCCCCACGGCGAGCTCTCTCCCGGCCAGCAAGCCTCCGGCCAGCGCCCACCCCGGCCAGGCGTCGAGGTCGTTGGGGTTGAAAGCCGAGTACGCCCCCGGCTGGGAGATGCTCGGGGGCCCGAAGTCCAGGAAGCCCACCCCGACGTCCGCGATCTGCGTCCCCGACGCGGCGTCGATGTACAGGTGATGACCGGTGACGGTCATGGACAGCCACTGCAGGGGATGGAAGCCGTCCACGGACACGGGGAAGGCGTCCCGCTCCACACCCCATCGATCCAGAGCCGAGGTCCGCTCCTCGATCCGAAGGTCGAAGCGGTACGCCCCCTGGACGGCGAGGACGGCCCACGCGTCGCCCACCCGGGCAGGCGGGACCTCCAGGACCGAGCCGGCCGCATCGGCGGGGGACGCGGAGATGGCCAGGACGGCCACCAGCGTGGGGACCAATGGCCTCATGCGCTTGCTTTCGACCCCGGGCCGCCCAAACCCTTTGTGCACCTGCACAGAGGAGAGCGAGTGCCGGGCGTCGTATCCATCCCGCATGAAGCTCCTCTGGAAGCGAACCACGGCCGCCGCGGCCGCCATGTCGATGATGGCCCTGCCGGGGATGGGCGCCGAGCCGCCCGTCGACCGTGAGGCCCTGTCCCTGGCGCTCTCCCGGACGGCGCTCGCCGACGCGACCCCCTGCGTTGGGACATGCGCGGAGGAGCTGGAAGGGGGCGCCCCTGGTACGAACGACGCCGGTCCCACACTCGCCGCCAGGGCCACGATCCAGACCCCTCGATGGAACGCGGCGCTGGCCCCTCACGGCGGCGGGCCGCCGGGTTCCTTCGTCCGGGTCCATGGCTTCGGAGATGTGGCGCTGACGGCCGCCGACGGCTCCACGGTCTGGGCCCGGGGATCGAACTCCTTCTACCCGGAGTGGGGTCTGCAGCCCAACCTGATCGTGCCCGTGGTGCTGATGGGATCGGCGCCGCTGGATCCCTGGACGCCGGCCAGCGAGCGGCCCTTCGCGGTGGGCGACCTGACCGGCGACGGCGTGGACGACGTGGCCGTGGGCCACTTCGTCCAGGTGGGAGACGGCGAACCCAACGCCCTGTACGAGGACCTGACCTCCGCGGTGACGGTCGTGGACGGCGTGGACGGCCGGACGGTCTGGCACCGTCTGTACCCCGGCTACGTGACCCAGGTCCTGATCGAGGACCGCACGCTGGTCGTGGGCAACGAGACCGGCGAGCCGAAGGGCCTGCTGGGGGAGCCGGGGTCCCGGACCGGGCTGGACGCCTACCGGTTCGAGGGATCGCCGGACGACCTCCAGGTCGCGGAGGCCTGGTCGCGGAGCACCGGCGCCTCCTGGGCTCGCCTGCTGGCCGCCGAGCCCGTGGGCGACGGACGCTTCGCCGTCGCCTGGACGTCGAAGCCGCTGGGCTCGAGCGGCGACGCCGGATGGGTGGAGGTGCTCGAGGCGTCCACCGGCCAGGAGGCGTGGTCCGTCCAGACACCCGGCTATCCGCGGATCCTCCGGCTGGACACCGAGCGTGGCCTGGTGGTGGTGGCCGACCAGGCCGATCCGTCGGGCCCCTTCGCCTACACCCTGCGAGGGCTCCGGGCCTCCGATGGAACGACCGCCGCGACCATCGAGCGCACCGACGCCGTTCCGGTCGCCCTGCTGGTGGCCGACGTCACCTCCCGGCCCGGCCCCGAGTGGCTGACCGGCGATCTGGCCTACCTGCCCGAGCGCCTGCCGGATGGCGTTCCGGAACCCGACATCGCCGGCCGGGTGACCGCCGCCGATCCCGGGACCGGGGCGGACCTGTGGGTCCGGCAGGTGAGGGCCGGCCAGGACTTCGCGCAGGACCGGGCCGGTGGAGCAGCGGCCGTGCCGATCCCCTACGCCCTGGCCGCGGGCGCCACCCCGCTGGGGCCCAGGGTCATCGTGGCCGCGGACAGCCAGGACGGGAACAGCCTCACCGCCCTGGACGGCGAGCGTGGGACGGAGGCCTGGGAGCGCTACGGGGACGAGGCCTTCCCACTGTTCCTCATGCCGTGGACCCACGAGGGCGAGCCCGCGATCCTGGGGATGACGGAGCGCCTGGTGCTCCGGTCCTATCCGTTCCTGGACGGGGTCGGCTCCGACGTCCCCCTGCTGTACGACGCCCACGACGTGGTGCCCACCGACATCGACGGGGACGGCACCACGGACCTGCTGGCCGGGACGAGGAGCGGGGGCGTGTTCGCGCTGGACGGCCGGGACCTGGACGATGACCCGGGCGTCCTGTGGAGTGCCACGGTGGCGGGCAACGTGCACCGGTTGGAGTTGGCCGACCTCGACGGGGACGGGGACCGCGAGGTGGTGGTCTCCCACGATCGCGGCGTCCAGGTCCTGGACGCGGCCACCGGGGCGCCCGCGTACCGCATCGACGTCCACCCCATCGACCTGGTGTGGACCCACACCCTGGCCGACCTGGACGGGGACGCGCGGAAAGACATCCTGATCACCAGCCGGACGATCGCCGCGTACCGAGGCTCGAACGGCGCCAAGCTGTGGGAGTACCGCCCGGCCGAGGACGCGGGGGTGCTTGACGTCCCGTCGGACGTCCGGGTCACGATCCGGTTCTCCAACGCGGTCCTGACCCCCGAGGGCGTGGTCGCCGCGCAGGGATGGGTAGACACGCCCGACCTGCTGGCCACCCACCATCACCGGTTCGCGGTGGGACTCGATGCGCGGACCGGCGCCGTCCGGTGGCTGACCCCTCAGGCCGGCTACCAGGCCACGCCGAACATCTGGCACTCGGTCTCCGCGGTGGGACCCACGGCCGATGGCGCCGGCACCCGGCTGGCCATAACCTGGGACGTGCAGAACGTCCCCCTCCCCAACCAGAGCCGGCGTCTCCGGATCGACATCCTGGACTCGAGGGACGGCACCGTGCTCAGCACGACCTCGCTCGACGGCCTGGTGCACCAGGGCTTCTACCACGACCCCGCGTACGGCCCGATGGAGTTCAACCGCTCCGGGGTGGCCAGGATCACCGAGAACGGCGTGGTCGAGGTGGAGGCGGGGGCGGCCACCGACGTCGGACGGCTGGAGAGCGGCGACCAAGCGTACTTCGTGAGCGCCTGGCGGAGCGCGAAGATCTTCCCGCCCGACGCCCCCCTGGGGACGGCGGGCGATCCCCCCGTGGCCCTCGACCAGTGGTGGGCCATGCGGATCGGTGGTCTCGCCGTGGCCGACCTGGAGGGCGATGGCGACCAGGAGCTGGTCGGCCACACGTTCGACTGGCCCGGCTACACCGACGCCGTGTGGGTGACCGACGTGGGCGTGGCCTGGGACGTGGCCAGCCCCCACGGCATCGCCGTCCTCGAGGTCCGGCCCTAGACCGGGTAGGCCACGACCCCCATGTCCCAGGCGTAGGCCTTGGCCGCCTCGGTCGGCACACGTACACCCCGGTGGGGATGAAGGTCCCCGCCGGATACACCCGCTGGCCGTCCGGGCTGACCGTGATGGCCACCCGGGGAGTGGTCCTCGACCTCTGTGCAGATGCAAAGTCCCAGGGGCTCGACGCCGTCGCGGGAGACCTGCCCGCGGATGCCGCGTTCCTGGAGCTCCTGAGGGACAGCGGCTTCACGGGGACCACGAGATTCGCCATGGAGCGAATCTAGCCGGTCCC
>DASWKD010000013.1:0-2530 GCA_036396815.1 Actinomycetota bacterium
ACCAGCCGGCCCGTCACCACCGCGTGGTGGAGCTTCCCGGTGAGGCCGAACTGCTCGATCTGCGCCGGGAGGGACCGGCCTTCGGGCCGGAGCTCGGGGGGGAGGACGCCCTCCTCGGCCAGGAGCAGGAACGACTCCCGGTTCTGCGTGTACATCGAGGGCACCGTGCTGGCGTAGGACGGGTGGAACGAGGTGGCGTGCTCGAAGGTATAGCTGATGGTCCCGAAGGCGCCGTACGCGTGGTCCACCAGGACGCCGGTGTGGATGTACAGCTGGATCGACTTCTGGGGTGTGTAGCCGTTGCGACTGGCGATGGCCCGGCCCAGGCCCTCGATCAGCTGCTGGTCCACCAGGTCGTCGCTGGCCCAGCTCCAGGCCCACAGCACCAGCCGTCCCGAGGTGTGGTGGGTGATCATGGCGGCCACGTGGTGGGTCCGCAGGATGTGGGCCACGTTCCGGTTCTCGGGCTCCGAAAGGGGCGAGGGCCCCCGGTACGTGTCGGAACTGGTGCTCCCCGAGGAGCCGTCGCCGCCCCACCCGTAGGCGTGGTTCCGGTTTGGGTCCACGCCGTGTGCGCCGTAGCCGGGGATCAGGGCGTCCAGCGCGTGGCCGTCGTTGCGGCGGTTCTTCCGCCAGTACGCGTTGCCGATGGCCGGGTGCCCCACGCCCTGGACGTCCACCAGCGCCGACCGCGAGAAGTGGAAACCGTCGGGGTTCATGCACGGCACGATCAGGATCCGGGCGTTGTCCACCAGGTTCGTGATCCTGGGGTCCGTGCCGTAGCTCTCCAGGAGGTCGAACGCGAACATGATGGGCATCTCCAGGGCCGGCCATTCTCTGGAGTGGTGGATGCCGTCCATGTAGAACACCGGACGGCCATCCCGCTTGGAGACGTTGGAGGCGATCTCGATCCCGCGCACCGTGCGCCCCTCATGGCTCTTGTGGGGGAGCGAGAAAACGCGGGCCTTGTCGGGGAACCGGGATGCCAGGTCGTCCAGGTCGGCGTCCATCTCCGCCAGGGTCCGGTACGCGGTGCGCTCGCCGGGGACGACCGGGCCGGGTGGGCGGACGCCGGCCAGCCGGGCGTCCTCGGCCAGGTCCCGGGCGATCAGGTCGGGGACGGTGATCTCGTACCGGAGCCCGGTGGCGTCCAGCTTGGACCGGTCGCCGGGCCACAGCAGGAGCTCGATCGAGCCGTCTGGGAACAGCGTGTGGGTCTCGTCGAGCTCGCCCAGGAGATGCTGGGTCTTCGCGGTGGCCCACACCCGGGCCAGCTGGAGGAGGGGCGCTCCGCCCCCGGTCGCGGACGCCGGCCCGGCGGCCAACGGGATCTTCCCCAGGGTCAGGGCGCCGGCGGTCACGCCGGCCCTCCGGAGCAGCTCTCGGCGGGTCAGGCCCTTGGACATGTCGCTTCCTCCCTCTGGACGGTGATGGAGGATTCGACGCCGGGGAGCCGTTCTCCTGCCCCGGAAAGACGGAACCGCCAGAGCCCGAGGGCTCCAGCGGTTCCAGGCGGATTTGTACACCAGGCCCTCGATCCCGCGCAAGCCCCGGGAACGGTTTTGTCACTCTTTCTGTCGGCTTGACGCGACGCCGCCGGCCGGAGTAGAGTACCCCCCTGGGGTATATGAGAGGGGCGAGATGGCGGACGTGGTAGTGGTGCTGGGGGCCCTGGGGCTGATCGGGGGCTTGACCTGGTTCTTCTTCGGTCCGAAGGAGGCCGGGAAGGCCGTGGAGCAGGACGGGGTCCAGGAGATCGAGGTCATGGTGAAGGGGGGGTACTCCCCCAGCCACATCCGGGTCCGCCAGGGCGTGCCGCTCCGGATCACCTTCGACCGGCAGGAGGCCGGGGAGTGCACCTCGCGGGTGGTGTTCCCGGACTTCGCAACCAGCAAGGTCCTGCCGGCCTACGCCCGGACCGTGGTGGAGCTCACCCCCGATCGGGCCGGGGAATTCGGCTTCGCATGCGGGATGAACATGGTCCACGGGACGCTGATCGTGGAGCCCGCCGAAGGCAACGGGAAGGCCGCCGGCGGGAACGGCGAGGGCGCGCGCCCCGACGCCGTGATCCCGCTGGGTGACCTGACCCCCAAGCCGGCCGAGAGTCAGCACACCCACGAGGACGCCGGCCGGGTCACCATCGGCAGGCCGACCGGCGAGGGCGAGCGGAAGCACCTCGAGTTGTACGTGCGTGGCTCCGGCAAGATCTGCCCGACCTGCGTGAACACCGTGGAGCGGGTCCTGGCTCCCCTCCCCGGCGTGGAGCGAGCGTCGAGCAACGTGGCCACCGAGCGGGTCACGGTGGACTTCGACCCGCGCCGGATCACCGTGGACGACCTCCGTGGGGCCGTGGCCGGGGTCGGGTACCGGATCGAGGAGCGCGAGCACCCCGGCACCCCCCAGGAGGAGGACCAGGAGGCCGCCGGCCGGCGGGCCGAGATCCGCGACCTGTCCTGGCGGGTGGCCCTGGGCGCCCTGCTCACCGCGCCCGTCCTGGTGGCGGCCATGGCCCACGACCTGTTCGAGGCCA
>DASWKD010000014.1:0-2547 GCA_036396815.1 Actinomycetota bacterium
ATCGGGGTGCCCGTACCCGCCCAGGCTGATGTTCACCACGTGGGCCCGGTCGTCGAACCTGCCGTCCCGGTTGGGATCCACCGCCCGGGACAGGCCCTCCAGCACGTTGGCCTGGGAGGCGGACCCGTACCTGTCGGCCACCTTGTAGGCGTAGACCGAGGCCCCCGGGGCCACGCCCTTGTGGTCCCCGTTGCCCGCGGCGATGGCCGCCACGTGGGTCCCGTGGCCGTGGTCGTCCATCGGGTCGGTGTCCCGGTGGACCACGTCGTACCCGCCGGCCACCTTGCACGGGGAGGAGGTGACGCCGGGCATGAAGCATCCCTTGCCCAGGTCGGGGTGGGTGTAGTCCACGCCGGTGTCCAGCACGGCGATGCGCACGCCCGCGCCGTCGGCCGTCTTGAGGCCCTTCGACGTGCCCCACGCCTGGTCGGCCCTGATCAGCGGCACGGACTCCACGAGCTGGGCCCGCAGCTCGGCGTTCTCCGACACCGCGTACCCCTGGCCTCGGAGGCGGTCCGCCGCCCCCGGGCTCATCCGGACGTGCAGGCCGGTGAACACGGTGTCGAACCTCGACACGACCTGAGCCTTGGGGGCCAGGGCCCGGATGACGGCCTCGGCCTGGTCCAGGGCCGCGCCGACCGCGGGCCCCGTGTTCCCCTCGGCCAGCGACGGCACCGGGAGCTCGATCAGGTAGCCGTCCATGCACTCCAGCGAGAACCGCGTCCCGGTGGGCAGGGCGATGGGGCCCTCGCGCTTCGGCAGGACCATCCCCCGCCCGGAGGCCCGGTCCCGAACCAGCACGTCGCGGTCGTGGCAGCGCTCCCGGGCCCGGTCCAGGGCCTGCGTCGAGAGCTTCTTCGGCCCGGCGGCCCCCCCGCCGCTCCCCGCGGCGGGGGCCGTCGTGGCCAGGGTCAGGGTCACCGCGAACGCGGCCACCGCCATGATCCCTCGTGTCCTCATCTCTGCCTCCTCTCCGCCCGGGCGGTCGCCCTGGGCTCCACGCGGGAGGCGTGGAAGGAGGCGTCACGAGACGGAAAGGAGGCGGAACGAGGGGGTTACGGGGAGGGAACACTTCGGCGAGGGGGAAACCCTTCGGGAGCGGGGCCCGGGCACGCGAGTCCGGGCCGGCCCCTCCACGGGCATCGTGGCTGAAGGGCCGACCCGGCCTTGCGTGCTCCCTCCCTAGGCGGCTGTCCGGTTACGGAACCCCAGGAGGATGGCCGCCGCGCCACGGTCGAGCGCGGACACCAGCCGGCCGTCGTGGTCCACCGTGAACAGGAAGACCAGGTCGGGGGACCCCTGGGCCCGCATCCCCCGGCGCAGGGCCCGGATGGCCGGCCAGGGATCGCCGCTCAGGGGGGCCAGCAGGATGCCGTCGGCGATCTCGCTGGCGTCTCGGGTGTCCGTTCTCGTCCTCATGGCGAACGGAAGGCGTGAATCGGGACGGAACGACCGTTCACTCGGACGAAACGGACGAACAGGTCAGGTGGAGACCCGCCAGCCGACCTGGGCCCGGGGGTCGGGCTGGTAGGAGCAGAAGGTGCCGGTGTGGATGGTCCGGTCCAGGTGCTGGGCCAGGGCCTCGCTGTGGGGCCGGATCCGGCCGATGGCCGTGCGGACGGCCTTGGTCACGTTGACCCGGGCCCGCTCGGCGGCCGAGCCGGTGGGCCGGTCGCGGCCTCCCAGGCCGACGGCGGCGGCGATCTCCGAGGCCAGGAACTCCCGCTCCTGCCGGGCCTTCGAGGCCCGCTCGGGGTCGTTGGCTGCCTCGGCCTCCTCCATCTCCTCGTCCAGCTCCTGGAGCCGCCGCTTGTAGGCCGCCTTGGCCTGGGGGTCGAGGGCCGGGCCCATGGTCTCGCCGGTGGACACGGCGAGGTCGTCCTCGCGCCCCGGCGCGGCGCCGGCCGCGGAGGCCGTGAACAGGTCGAGGGCGTGGAACTCGCGCCCCGGCTCGGCCAGCATGCGGGCCAGGTAGGCCAGCCCCTTGGCGTCCTTCAGCCGGAACGCATCGCCCTCGTAGCTCAGGGACCAGTAGTCGCCGTCCTTCCGGAACACCGCGAGCCGGCCGTGCGGCCCGCTCACCGGCCTCGCTCCCACGGGGAGGCCTCCCAGCTCGCCCTGGAGGAGTTCGGCCTGTTCGGCGTGCCTCTCCATCGCGAGCTCCCTGTAGGCATCCAAGGCCTGGGCGGATAGCCGCTGAGCTCGCTCACGGTCTCCGGGCTGGTCGCGGAGGGACAACGTGCGGGCCAGGGCCAGCCGCCCATGGGCGACGTAGGGTCGCGCTCCCATGCGGGCGTCGGCGTCGATGCCCGACTCGAGGTGGGCGATCGCCCGGTCGAGCTGTCCCATCGTGGCGGCAGCGATGCCGAGGTATCGGGCGACGGAACCGAGGCACACGATCGACCAGTCGAGGACGATGCCCTGGCGCACATAGGGAAGCAGCAGGTCGTGGATGACGGAGGCCACGTCTGCATCGTTGATCGTTCCCGCCACCTCAGCCAGCAGACCCATCGCGGCCAGCCAATCGACGTTCTTGGGGATCGCGTC
>DASWKD010000015.1:0-1552 GCA_036396815.1 Actinomycetota bacterium
TCCCCAGCGTACAGAAGGAGGAGGGGAAGCACGGGCAGGGCGAAGCGGTCCCCGGACCACACGGTGGGCCACAGCAGGATGAGGCCCGCGTAGAGGGGAAGGAAGAGTTCCGCCACGCCCACGCGCTCCCGGAGACGCCGGGCCCAGCCCAGGAGGGCCAGGACGACGAGCGCGACGCCCAGGGCCGCGACCCAGGAGCCCTGGGCCCCCACGAGGCCTTCGGGAACGTGCCGGCCCACATAGCCCACCACGTTGCCGCCCACCCTCGAGGCCAGACCCCCCATCCCCACCCGGCCCAGCCCCGGATCGTACGGGTCCACCAGCCAGAACTCGGACACGTACCCGGCCCCCGCCGTGCCCCGGGCCCTGAGCCACCAAAGCAGCGCCGGCACGCCGGCCAGGGCACCGAACACGACCGCCTGGACCCAACGGCGGCGCAGGAGGAGCCAGGCCCCCAACGCCACCAGCAGGGGAAGCCCGGCCGAGCGCGTGAAGTAGGCCAGCACCGCCGCCACCGCGCCAACGAGGACCCAGATCCATGGCCGGAGCGGTTCCGGTGCGCTCTCCTCCCACCTCGGGCCCTCGGCGGCCGCCCGGTCCATGGCCCACAGGCTGAGCAGCGTGAGGGTCACGAACGGAGGGTCCGACAGGATCCAATGGCTGGACCACAGGGTCGCTGTCGAAGCGGCGACCAGGACCCCGACGGTGGCCCCGGCCACGGGTCCACGCCGCCGGGCCGCCCACATGAAGGCCAGGACCACCGACAGCGTCGTGAAGAGGGCCGGCACCATCTTGAGCGCCACCCAGCTACGGGCTCCCCCCGCGATCCACAGCGCCAACAGGAGGGGAAACACCGGAGGATACTTGGTGTGGGGCAGGCCCTCGGGGTCCCAGAGCTCCGTATAGGTCCCCTGGCTCAACAGGCTGTGGGCCAGGGCCACGTACCCGGCGTTGTCCCCCCCATTGTGGGGGGCGGGCACGAGGGTGGTCAGCATCAGGCAGAGCTGAACGGCCAGCACCGCGGCCAGGGCGACCAGATACGTGCGGGAGGGCCTCATGGCGCGGGGGTCAGCGCGCCCAGCACGACGGCCCGCTCCGCGCCCGTGACCGACGGGACGTTGCCGGGCACGCCCCGGACATGCGCCCAGGCCAGGACGGCCATGGCCGCCGCCTCGCGGGCGTCGGGATCCATGCCCAGGGCCTCCGCGCCGGTCCCGACCGGAACCGGCTCCATCTCCTGACGGATGCGCCGCACCAGCTCGGGGTTCCTGGCCCCGCCGCCCGTCACAACCATCTCGTCCAGCCCCAGGGGGAGGATCCAGCGCCGACAGGCGCCCGCCACGGTCCGGGCGGTGAAGGCCGAGAGGGTGGCCAGCAGGTCCGCCCACTCCTCCTCCCCGGCCCCGTCCTCCAGGCCCCGTTCGCTCGCGAGCCCGTCCACCAGGGCCGGCCCGAAAGCCTCCCGTCCGGTCGAGCGGGGCGGCTCCAGGCTCAGGAACGGGTGCCCCATGAGGCGGGCAAGGAGGCCCTCGTCCACGCGGCCGCGCGCGGC
>DASWKD010000016.1:0-5485 GCA_036396815.1 Actinomycetota bacterium
GCGCGACAGCGTGACCAGGCAGGCGTGGAGGGTCTGGTGCGCGGCCATCGTGTCCGCGGAGGCTCCGGCCTCCCCGGGGCTCCAGAACCGGCGGCGGGCCCTGCGGACGTACCAGTTCGACAGGTCGTCGACGAAGGCCCCGATGCGGCGTCCGGCCCCGGTGGCGTCATAGGCCTCCAGCCCGTCGCGGGCCGTGCGGGCCGTCCCGTGCAGCTGGGACAGGATCCACCGGTCCAGGAGGGGCCGCTCGGCGACGGGGACCGGATCGGCCGAGGGATCGACGTCGTCGGCGTTGGCGTAGGTCACGGCGAACGCGTAGACGTTCCACAGCGTCATCAGGAACCGGCGGACCACGTCGTCCAGGACCTCCATCGAGATCCGCCGGGCCTGCCACGGGGACCCGCTGGTCAGCATGAACCACCGGAGGGCGTCGGCTCCCTGGCGGTCCAGGACCGTCCACGGGTCGATCACGTTGCCCAGCCGCTTGGCCATCTTGCGGCCGTCCTTGTCGACCACGTGTCCCAGGACCACGCAGTTCCGGTACGCGGTGGAGTCGCGCAGCAGCACGCCCTCGGCCATCAGCGAGTAGAACCACCCCCGGGTCTGGTCCACGGCCTCGGAGATGAAGTCGGCGGGGAACCGGGCCTGGAACTCGGCCTTCCCCCGGCCCAGGTCGGGGTGGTATCCCCACTGGGCGAAGGGCATGGCCCCGGAGTCGTACCAGGCGTCGATCACCTCGGGCACCCGCCGGGCCTCCTCGCCGCACGCCGGGCAGGGGAACGTGACCTCGTCGATGGCCGGGCGGTGCGGGTCCACGCCGGTCACGTCCCGATCGGCCAGCCCCGACAGCTCCTGCAGCGACCCCACCGCGGTGACGTGGCCCTGCCCGCACCGCCACAGGGGGAGCGGCGTGCCCCAGTACCGCTCCCGGGACAGTGCCCAGTCCACGTTGTTCTCCAGCCAGTCGCCGTACCGGCCGTGCTTGATGTGGTCGGGGTACCAGTTGACCGACTCGTTTACCTCCAGCAGGCGGTCCTTGACCGCGGTGGTCCGGATGTACCAGGAGGTCCTGGCGTAGTACAGGAGCGGCGTGTCGCACCGCCAGCACAGCGGATAGGTGTGCTCGGTCGTTCCTCCCCGGAACAGGAGGCCCCGCCGCTCGAGGTCCTCGGTGATCGGGCCATCGGCGTCCTTGAAGAACAGGCCCCGCACGTCCTCGACCGGGGTCAGGTCCGTGAACCGTCCGGCGTCGTCGATCGGCTTGAACATAGGCCATCCCTGGTGGCGGCCCACGTCCAGGTCCTCGGCCCCGAACGCCGGGGCCAGATGCACGATCCCCGTGCCCTCTTCCATGCCCACGAAGTCCGCGGCCACCACGCGGTGCGCGGCCCCCGGCTCCACGTTGGGGAACGGAGGTTCGTACCGCGTGCCGACCAGCCGGGATCCGGCGATGCTCTCCCTGGCCGGGTACTGCTCCCCAACCACGGCATCCTTCAGCGTGTCGGCCACGATCACCCGGCCGCCGGGGCCGTCGACGATGGCGTACCCCTGGTCGGGGTTGACCGCGGCGCCCTCGTTGGAGATCAGCGTCCACGGCGTGGTGGTCCACACCAGGAGCGCGGCGCCCTCCGCTGCCGGATCCGATGCTTCGACCACCGGGAACCGGACGAACACGCTGGGATCGGTGACCTGGGCGTAGCCCATGGCCACCTCGTGGTCGGACAGCCCGGTCCCGCACCGGGGGCAGTACGCGGTGACCCGGTCCGCCTCGAACAGCAGGTCCCTGCCGTGCAGCTCCTTGAGGGACCACCACACGCTCTCCACGTAGGTGGGGTCCATGGTCCGGTACGCCTCCGACAGGTCCAGCCAGAAGCCGATCCGCTCGGTCATGCGCTCCCAGTCCTCCACGTACCTGGTGACCGAGGCCCGGCACAGGTCGTTGAACCGGGCCACGCCGAACGCCTCGATGTCGCGCTTGCCGCTGGTCCCGATCTCCTTCTCCACCTCCAGCTCCACCGGCAGTCCGTGGCAGTCCCACCCGGCCTTCCGGGGCACGCGATGGCCGGTCATGGTCTTGAACCGGGGGTAGATGTCCTTGAACGTCCGCGACTCCACGTGGTGGATCCCGGGCCGGCCGTTGGCCGTGGGGGGCCCCTCGTAGAACACCCACTCCGGGGCGTCCTTGCGCAGCTCCAGGGTTCGCTCGAAGACGCGCTCCGCGCGCCACCGCTCCAGGATCCGGCGCTCCAGCGCCGGGAAGTCCGGCGGCCCCACGGGCCGGTATCTGGCCAACGTCCCCTCCTCGTCTCGTTCGGGGACGAGGCCTTCGGCCCCGCGGTGCCACCCCGGTTGACGAGGGCCTCGCGGCCCCCGCCCCCTCGCGGCTCGGCGTTCGAGCTCCCCCTGTCACGGGCGGACCCGGCCCGTCCTCCCGCCTCGGCGCTCGAACGGGCGGCTCGGGGATGATGTCCGCCGGGCCCCGCCGCCGGGCTCCCACCGTCCCCGGCTCGCTCGGGCGGGGACCTCCCGCCGGCGCGCTCCCGTCGTCGCCTGTGCCGGGCATGCTACCAGGGTTGGCCCCACCCCCGGCCGCCCTGGTACAAGGGGCCGGTGGAGCGATGGGTCCGGGGCCGGGGGGACGGGTGCTCCATCTCGGTCCGGGTGTCCCCCAGGGCGTCCCGCCCCGGCGTGTCCCTGGACGCAGGGGGGATCCACATCAGGGTGCGCAGCCCCGCCGCCGAGGGCAGGGCCACCGCCGAGGCCGCCCGCCTGCTGGCGGAGGCCCTGGGCGCGCCCCCCTCGGCCGTCTCCCTCCGGTCCGGCCCCCGGAGCCGGTCGAAGGTGTTCCGGGTGGCCGGCATGGCACCGGAGGAGGCCGTTCGCCGCCTCCGGGAAGCACTCTGATGGGGTTCGTTGCGGGGTCCATCGGGCCGTGCTACCTTGCGCGCCACCATGCCTCCCGCCAAGCGGCTGTTCACGAAGAAGGACCTGGCCCCCATCCGGAAGAAGCTGGAGGAGGAGCGCCAGCAGCTCCAGCGCCAGCAGTCGGAGCTGGAGCAGGGCTCGCTGGCCACCCCCCAGTCGGAGATGTCGGGTGAGGTAGCCTTCGACGAGGAGTACGCGGACGCCGGGACGGCCACCTTCGAGCGGGAGAAGGACCTCTCGCTGTCGAACAACCTCCGGGACCTGATGGACCAGATCGATCGGGCCCTCCGGCGGATGGACGACGGCACCTACGGCCGGTGCGTGCGGTGCGGCAACCCCATCGAGAAGGCTCGCCTGGCGGCCCTGCCGTACGCCGAGCTGTGCATCAAGGACAAGCAGGCCGAGGAGCGGTCGCGGTAGCGGCGCCCCGGTGACCGACCAGGCGCCCCCCGGACCTCGCACCGCGCGTTCGCTGGCCATCCTCCTGTACGCGGCGGCCGCCGGCGCGTACCTCCTGGACCGGGTGACCAAGATCCTGGCCGAACAACACCTGGCCGGGCGGCCCCCGGTCCGCCTGATCCCCGGGGTCCTGCACCTCCGGTTCACCGAGAACCCCGGGGGGGCCTTCGGCCTGTTCGGTGGCCTGACCTGGCTGTTCGTGCTGGCCAGCGTGATCGTGGTGGTGGTGGTAGTGGTGGCTTCCCGCAACCTGCCGTCGCGAGCCACGGCCCTGGCCCTGGGCCTGGTCCTGGGGGGGGCCATCGGCAACATCACCGACCGGGTGATCCGGGGTCCTCGCTTCTCGGGGGAGGTCGTGGACTTCCTGGACCTCCGGATCTGGCCGGTGTTCAATCTGGCCGACAGCGCCATCGTGGTGGGGGCGGCCATCCTATTGATCGCCGGGTTCCGTTCGGACAAGAAGGCCTGAGCCGGTGGAGGTCGAGGCCACCCCGGGCCGCCTGGACGCGGTCCTGGCCGGGCTGACCGGGCGCCCCCGGGCCGACGTCCAGCGGGCCATCGTCGCAGGCAAGGTCCTGGTCGATGGGGTGGCCCGCCCCAAGTCCCACCGCCTGGAGGGCGGGGAGCGGATCCAGGCCGACCTGGACGTGGCGGCCACCCTGGAGCCGGAGCCGGGCGGCCTGGTGGTCCGCTTCCGCGACGAGCACCTCCTGGTGGTGGTCAAGCCGCCCGGGATGGTCACCCATGCCACCAAGGCCCACCGCACCGGGACCCTGGTCAACCGCCTGCTGGGGATGGGGGAGGCCCTGTCCAACGTGGATCCGGAGCGTCCGGGCATCGTCCACCGCCTGGACGCCGGCACCTCGGGCCTGCTGATCGTGGCCCGCACCGACCAGGCCCATCACGCGTTGGTGGACATGCTCAAGGCCCGGACCATCCACCGGGAGTACGCGGCGCTGGTCCGGGGGACGGTGGAGCACCAGGCCTTCGCCGTGGATGCCCCGCTGGGGCGGCGGGGGGCACGGGTGGTCCTCCGCCCCGCCGGGGGGGTGGAGGCCTCCACCGACTTCTCGGTCACCGAGCGCCTGCGCCTGGAGACGCTCCTGGCCGCCCGGCCCCGGACCGGGCGGACCCACCAGATCCGGGTCCACCTGGCCTCGATCGGCCATCCGATCCTGGGGGACCGTCGCTACGGGGGCGGGGGGGACCGGGCCGGCGCCCTCGGCCTGACCCGGCCCTTCCTGCACGCCGCCCGGCTGTCCTTCGACCACCCGATCACCGGGGAACGGATCGAGATCGAGGAGCCCCTCCCGCCCGACCTGGAAGAGGCCCTGGCCCGGGCCCGGGCCCCGGCCTGAGAGGACTTCTGGCAGAGGGACGCCTACGGACGGATCCGGGCGGGGTCCCGCAGGTGGAGGGATCTGGTGGTCCCGGCCTCATCGCGGGACGACAGCAGGGCCTCCTCCACGGCGGGGGGCAGGACCCGGCGCTCGATCAGGTCGCCCAGGCGGGCGGGGTCCACGGTCAGGACCTCCTCGAGCAGTCCGAGGGGTTCCAGCAGCTCGCGGACCAGCGCCGCATCGGGTGCCGTCTCGGCGCGCTCCACGACCTTGACCGCGCCGTCCGTCCCGAACAGCTGACCCAGGCCGTGTTCCTGGGCGTAGGCCCGGATCAGGGCCCCCAGCTCCTCGAGCCTCCGCCGGCGGTTGCGGTCCTCGCGCGTCAGGCCCACCCACTCGTCCACCACCTCGGCGATCCGCGGGGCGTCGTCCCGTTCGTGGAGGTGGCGGTACAGGGGGCACCGGGGCTGGAAGTCGCACCACCGGCACAGCGGGTTCTCCTTGGGCTCGAACATCCCGGCCTCGATCCGCTGGGCCACGACGGCCACCCGGCGCCTGAGAGCGTCGACGTCCTCGGCCGATCTGCTGACGGTGACCCGCTGGCCGGGGAGCAGGTAGTAGAGCGTGAGCCGCTCGGGCTCGATGCCCCACACCTCACGGGCGGCCAGCGCGTAGACCGAGAGCTGGAGGTCGCGCTCCACGATCTTCCGGGGCGGGAGGCGGCGGTTCGTCTTGTAGTCGATGACCTCGTAGCCCCCGCC
>DASWKD010000017.1:0-2864 GCA_036396815.1 Actinomycetota bacterium
AGCTACCCGGAAGGGAAGGAGGCCGTGACCTGCTACGCCCACGAGCCGTGGCACTACCGGTACGTCGGCCGGCGGGAGGCCAGGAGGATCCTCGACAGCGGCCTGACCGTCCGGCAGTACCTGTGGCGGCAGAACGCAGAGCTCAGCCGGTGAGCAGGGTGGGCCGGGGCTCGGGGACCGGCGGGGTCCAGGACGACAGCCATGGCGCGATGGCGCTCCCCGGGATGGGGCGGGTCAGGAAGTAGCCCTGGGCCTGGTCGCATCCGAACGCGGCCAGCCGGTGCCAGATGGTCAGGCTTTCCACGCCCTCCGCCACCACCTGGAGCCCCAGGTTCCTGGCCATCTCGATCGTGGACCGCACGATGACCTCATCGTTGAGGTTCGACTCCAGGTTCATGACGAACCCGCGGTCGATCTTCAGGCTCTGGACCGGGAGGCGCCGCAGGTAGGCCAGCGATGAGTACCCGGTTCCGAAGTCGTCGATCGACAGGCCCACGCCCATCTCGTGGAGGCAGCCCAGGATGTCGGTGGCCCGGTTGGGGTCGCGCATGATGCTGCTCTCGGTGATCTCCAGCTCCAGGTCGCCGGCCTCCAGGCCCGCGTCGTCCAGCATCCGCTCCACGCTCTGGGGGAAGTCCGCGTCCATCAGGTTGTGGGCCGAGAGGTTGACGGCCACGCTGAGGTCCAGGCCGGCCTCCTTCCACCGCGCGGTCTGGGCCAGGGAGAGCGAGAGCACCCGCCGGGTGAGCTGCCGGACCAGGCCCGTGGTCTCGGCCAGGGGGATGAACTGGTTGGGCTTGACCACCCCCAGGCGGGGATGGATCCACCGGACCAGGGCTTCCACCCCGGTGATCTGGCCGGTGGCCATGACCGCCTTGGGCTGGTAATGGACCATCAGCTGGCCCTCGTCGACCGCCTGGCGGAGGTCCCCGACCAGCGTGAGCCGGGTCGAGCTGTAGCGGTCCAGGTCCGGCCGGTAGTGGCAGTGGTCCAGGCCGCGCTCCTTGGCCGCGTACATGGCCACGTCGGCCTTGCGCATCAGCTCGTCGGCGTCGGTCTCCGCCTGGTGGTCGGGGAACAGCACGATCCCCACGGAGGCGGTCACGTCCAGCTGCATGTGCTCCACGGACAGGGGCCCCTCCAGGCACTCCATCACCTTGCGAGCGACCAGGAACGCGCCGGCCTCGCCCTCGACCTTGGTCAGGAGGATCCCGAACTCGTCGCCGCCCAGGCGAGCCACCACGTCGCTGTCCCGGAGCGCGTCCCGCAGGCGGGCCGAGACCTCCTTGAGCGCGATGTCGCCCCAATGGTGGCCGAGCGTGTCGTTGATCTCCTTGAAGCGGTCCAGGTCCAGCAGGAGCACCGCCACGGTGTGGCGTTCCCGCTGGGCCTGGCGGAGGGCCAGGTCCACCGACTGCCGGAACAGGGTCCGGTTGGGCAGGCCGGTCAGCGCGTCGTGCAGGGCCAGGTGCTCGTTCTGCTGGGCCTGCTGCCGGAGCTCCTCGGCCAGCTGGGCGTTCCGCACGCTCCCCTGGGCGCTTCGGGCCACGGCGAACATCGGCAGGGCCAGGAGAGGGGTCAGGGCCAGGTGGTCGCGGGCCACCAGTACCACCACCGGGGCCAGGGCCAGCAGGATCAGGTCGGTGAACCCCTGGAACGGGAGGTCCAGCCCGAAGTGCGACAGGGGGGGCTCGCCCTGCTCCAGGGCGATGGCGATGTTGGTCAGCGTGCTGCTGGTGAAGGAGAAGGCCGCCCCGGCCAGCAGCAGGCCCAGGCCGTCCAGCGGCGTCAGGGGGTCGCCGGTCAGGGCCCCCGGACGGCCGAAGCCCCGGAGGATCAGGCCGGCCACGCTGAGGGCCACGGTGTACTGGATGGCGTTGAACGCCGTCTTGACCAGGGGCTTGCGCCGGAAGGCGTCGGCGATCACCGAGGCCAGGGCCTGGGCCAGGACCGCGGGCCCGATGCCCACGGCCAGCAGCAGGGAGAAGCTGAACGTGGCCGAGGTGGTGATCTCGTCAACGGTGCCGTTGTCCCGGGGGATCTTGATCGAGACCAGCTCTCCCAGGAGGATCAATGCGGTGAACAGGGCGAACAGGAGCGGGTGCTCGGCGGCCTGGCTCAGCCGGACGGGCACCAGCCAGGTCCACGCGGCCACGGCCACCAGGCCCAGACCGGCCACGTAGATCCGCACGCCGCGTCCGCCCTCGCGCGCCCGTGTCACCCCGATCGCCTCCTCATCCGGCAGCAGGCCCGGGGCTCCCTGCGGGAGCCCCGGTCCGGCGGTCGATCCTGACCGGCCCTAGCGCCACTTCTTGGGCGCGCCCAGCACGAGCACGACCATCGACAGCGATCCCAGCACCACGGCCAGGCGGAAGATGCGCGCCTTCATGTGGTCACCTCCCTTGCCCGCCCCACGCGGGCGGTACGTAGGTCATCGGCTGGGAGAGGCTGGTTCTTTATGACTAGTTCCCCCCTCAATCCGGGCCCTTCAGGTTCCGATACCCCAGGAGAGATGCGGAGGAGGCGGGAGGGCTCTTGATCCTGGTCGTGGTCCTGCTCCTGGCGGCCCTCTCGGTGCCGGTGGCCCGGGGGGACCTGGCCAGGCTGTCCAGGGTGCGGTTCCGGGCCCTGGCCCTGATCGGGGCGGCCTTGGCCATCCAGACGTTCGTCCTGGTGGCCATCCCGGACGGGCCCCGGGCCCTCCTCGGATGGCTTCACGTGGCCTCCTACCTCCTGGGCGGGGCCTTCGTGCTCCTCAACCTGCGCCTCCCCGGGCTGTGGCTGGTGGCGGTGGGTGGGGGCCTGAACCTCCTGGCCATCGCGGCGAACAGCGGGGTCATGCCGGCCAGCGCCACCGCGGTCCG
>DASWKD010000018.1:0-3360 GCA_036396815.1 Actinomycetota bacterium
TGACGAAGCCGGGATCGCAGAACACCGACTGGGCCTTGAACGCCCCCACGGCCTTGCCCTTCTGGAACTGGTCCTCGATCTCGCCCGGCTCGGCGTCACCGGTGCCCAGAACCCAGCCCTCTTCCGGCCACCGCTCCAGGACGAACGTGGTTACCAGGTCGAGGGTCGTCGGCACCACCAGCAGGGCTCGCTCGTATCCGGCCAGCGGCTCCAGGCTGTCCATCCCGTACGTGTCTTCGGGGAGGGGCAGGTCCTTCGGGATCCACTCGGGGAAGGCCACCTCCTCCGGATACTCGCAGGGGGGCAGGGTGGGGAGGTCGGTCGGGGCGGCCGTGGGCGCGGGCTGGGTGGTGGCCGGCGTGGCCGACGGCGGGGAGGACGTGCAGGCTCCCAGGAGCACGGCGATCACGGCGGCGGCGGCCCGGATCATGACGGCAGCACGTCCCCGCGCCACCGGCGCACGGCGATGATCTGCACGGCGACCATGGCCGCGGTGACCAGGAACATGACCAGCGTCATCGCGCCAGCGTACCCGAAGCGCAGGAAGCCGAAGGCGTTCTGGTAGGTGTACAGGGGCAGGAACAGGGTTGCGTACTTCGGCCCGCCCTGGGTGACCACCAGCCCCGGGACGAAGGAGGTCTGGAGGCTGAACGCCACGTCCCGGGCCGCCAGGAGGATGAGGGTGGGAGCGAGGAGGGGGAGGGTCACCCGTCGGAACACGTGCCACCGGGAGGCCCCCTCCAGGGCGGACAGGTCGTACAGCTCGTTCGGGATCTCGTTCCGGACGGCCACGATGATGACCAGCGCCTCGGCCACCTGGAACAGGCTCATCAGCACGATCGAGCCCCGAGCCCCCCACGCGCTCAGCAGGACCTCCGTCCCGGGGAGCCCGGCGGCCCGCAGCGCCCCGGCCAGCGGCCCGTACAGGGGATTGAGGATCCACACCCAGGCGATGGCGTAGGCGATGTCGGGCACGAAGGTGGGCAGAGCGGCCGCGGTCCGGGCCGCGGTCACCCCTCGCCGGGGCGGCGCCAGGAGGAGGCCCGCCCCCAGTGCCACCAGCAGGCGGAGCGGCACGGCCATGGCCGCGAAGATCAGCGAGTTCCGCAGGGCCTGCCAGAACAGGGGATCGGCTCCGGCCTGCCGGAAGTTGTCCAGGCCGGCCGCCCGGGGCGCGCTGAGCCCGTCGTAGTGGGCGAAGGAGAGGAGCAGGGTCAGGAGGGCGGGGATGGCCACCAGCAGGACGGATCCGGCCAGCACCGGGGCCAGGAACCACCACAGCCTGCGGTCGGTCACGGTCCCACCCGACGCTCGGTGCCCGGGTCGAACACGTGCACGTGGGCCGGGTCAAGCCACGCTTCGAGCCGGGAGCCCGGATCGGGGTGGAAGGCCGGCTCGACCCTGGCGCTCAGGGAGCCGGAGGGAGTGGACAGCGTCAGGATCACCTGGTCCCCAGCCGATTCCACGAGGTCCACGGTGGCCGGGATCATCGGGCCATCCGCGGCGTGGGCCGACCAGCGTGAGCCGCGGATGTGCACGTGCTCCGGCCGCATACCGAGGAGGAGCGCGCCGGCCGCGCCGTCGGGGGCGGCGGCCACGTCGTGCCCCTGGACGGTCACCCGGCCGTCGCGCGCCTCGGCGGGCAGCACGCTCATGGGCGGCGAGCCGACGAACGTGGCCACGAACAGGTTGCGGGGACGCTCGTAGATGTCCTGGGGCGTGCCGACCTGCTCCAGGATCCCCTCGCGGAGCACGCCCACCCGGTGGCCCATGCTCAGGGCCTCCACCTGATCGTGGGTCACGTGGACCGTGGTCGTGCCCACCCGCGCCTGGAGGCGGTGGATGTCAGCCCGGGTCCGGACCCGCAGCTGAGCGTCCAGGTTCGACAGCGGCTCATCCATCAGCAGGACCGAGGGCTCGCGCACCAGGGCTCTGGCCAGGGCCACGCGCTGCCGCTCTCCCCCGCTGAGCTGGCGGGGCATGCGGTCCAGGAGGTCCTCGATCCGCAGGAGCGTGGCGGTGTCCCGGACCCGGGGAGCGGCGGTCGCGGGATCCACCCGCCGGGCGGCCAGGCCGAACCCGATGTTGTCCCGGACCGTGAGGTGCGGGAACAGGGCGTAGCTCTGGAACACCATCCCCACGTCGCGCCGGTCGGGGGGGAGCGGGCCGACCTCTCGCTTCCCGATCCAGATCGTCCCTTCCGAGGCCTGCTCCAGGCCGGCGATCAGTCGGAGGATGGTGCTCTTGCCACTCCCCGAGGGGCCCAGCAGGACGAACAGCTCGCCGTCGGCCACGTCGAGGTCCAGGCCTCGGACGGTCTGCTGGTCGCCGTACGCATGGGAGACGCCTCGGAGGGCCAGGCCGGCCATCAGGTCCCCGCCCGCAGGACCTGCAGGGTGGCCAGGTCCACCTCCAGGCCCAGGAACTGGGTGGGCTCCTGGCCGAGGAACCATTCCTCGATGATGGGATCCGTCTTGCTCTCCACCTCGTTCCAGATGGCCAGGCTGGGGAACCGGTGGATGGCGGGGATCTGGTCGAGGAACGCCCTGGCCCGAGCCGGGGGCTGGGTGGGGTCCAGGAAGACCGGACTCTCGGCCACGGAGCGGAGCGAGGGGACCGTCCGCCCGGTGCGGGCGATGATGGGGGCGCCCTCCGGGCCCAGGGCGAACTCCACGAACCGGAACGCGGCGTCCTTGACGGTGGATGCCTTCGCCATGCAGTACGCGTCCGAGTGCAGGACCACGGCCTGCTCCCTGCGGACCGGGTGGACGGGCAGCGGGGCCACGTCCCAGTCGAGGTCGGGCACGGCCCGCAGGGACGTCGTGACCCGCCTGCTGTCGATCAGCATCCCCAGCCGGCCGGCTGCGAACCGCGACTCAACCTCTTCGGACTCGAACTCGACCAGTGAAGGGACCACCCGGTGCACGTGTTGGAGCGCGGTGAGGTACTCCAGGGCCTCGATCGCTTCGGGCTCCAGCAGCGTCATGGTCGTGGGTTCCTCCTGGTCGTCGACGATCCTCCCGCCGGCCTGCCATACGAAGGGTGCGAACCGGTTCAGGCTCGGTTCGAAGCCCAGCCCGCGGACCTCCGGGATCCCGTTCGGTCCCGGTTCGCCGGTCATGGCCTTGGCGTAGGTGACCAGGTCGTCCCACGTCCAGTCGTCGGGCGGTGGAGGCAGGCCGGCGTCGTTGAGCAGGTCTTCGTTGTAGTAGACGACCGGGGTGGAGATGTTCTGGGGCAGGCACACCAGCGGGCCTCCGAACCGGAACGCGTCCACGGCCTCCGGGTAGAGGTCGGCCTCCCGGAGCACGCCGCTCCGGTCCAGCCGTGTCTCGAGCGGCTCCAGGACGCCGCGGTCCG
>DASWKD010000019.1:0-5519 GCA_036396815.1 Actinomycetota bacterium
CCGCGCTGGCCGCCATGGCCGCCGCCCTGGAGGCCGAGGCCCAGGCCGTCCTGGAGGCCAACGCGGCCGACGTGGACGCGGCGCACCATGAGCAGGCCCCGGCGGCCGTGGTGGACCGCCTGACCCTGGACCTCGAGCGCATCGAGGCCATGGCCGAGGGCCTCCGCACGCTGATGGCCCTGCCCGACCCGGTGGGCGAGGTCCTGGAGGAGCGGACGCTCCCCAACGGCCTCCATCTCCGGAAGGTCCGGGTGCCCCTCGGCGTGATCGGGGTGATCTACGAGGGGCGTCCCAACGTCACCGTGGACGCCGCCGGGCTGGCCCTCAAGGCCGGCAGCGCGGTGGTCTTGCGGGGCTCGCGGATCGCCGAGCGGTCCAACGCGGCCCTGGTGGCCATCCTGGACCGGTCGGGGACCGGGGCCGGCCTCCCGCAATCCGCGGTCCAGGCCGTGCCCCCCACCCGGGAGAGCGCCCGGGACATGATGGCCGCCCGGGGGATCCTGGACCTCCTCATCCCCCGGGGCGGGAACGACTTGATCCAGACCGTGGTCACCGAGTCCGTGGTCCCCGTGGTGGAGACGGGCATCGGCAACTGCCACGTGTACGTGGACGCCTCGGCCGACCTGGGCAAGGCCCTGGACATCCTGGTCAACGCCAAGGTCCAGCGGCCCGGGGTGTGCAACGCCGCCGAGAGCTTCCTGGTCCACGCCGACGTAGCCGAGGAGTTCCTGCCCAAGGCCGTGGCCGCCCTCCAGGAGCATGGCGTGGAGATCCTGGGCGACGAGCGGGTCCGGGCGGCAGGCCGGGGCGTGGGCGTGGCCACCGACCAGGATCACCGCACCGAGTTCCTCGACCTCCGTATCAGCGGGAGGGTCGTCGGCTCGCTGGACGAGGCCATCGACCACGTCAACGCGTACGGGTCCGGGCACACTGAGGCCATCGTTACCGAGGACCCGGCCGCCGCCGACCGGTTCACCGCCGCCGTGGACGCCGCCGCGGTGATGGTCAACGCCTCCACCCGGTTCACCGATGGCGGAGAGATGGGGATGGGCGCCGAGATGGGCATCTCCACCCAGAAGCTGCACGCCCGAGGCCCCATGGGCCTGCCCGAGCTGACCTCCTACAAGTGGATCGTCCGGGGAGACGGCCAGATCAGGGCCTGAGGCCGCGAAATCCCCGCCTGACCCCCTTCACGAACCTACAATCGCCCCGTGGAGCCACCGAAGCGCCTGGGCGTGATGGGCGGCACCTTCGACCCCATCCACTACGGTCACCTGGTCACCGCGGAGGGGGCCCTGGTGCGGTTCGCCCTGGACAGCGTGCTGTTCGTGCCCACCGGCCAGCCGTGGATGAAGGAGGCGCGCGACGTCACCCCCGCCGAGCACCGCTACCTGATGACCGTGATCGCCACGTCCAGCAACCCCCGGTTCCACGTGTCCCGCATCGAGATCGAGCGGCAGGGCTCCACCTACACCGTGGACACCCTGCGCGACCTGTCCGAGGAGTACGGATCCGGCACCGAGCTGTACTTCATCACCGGCGCCGACGCCGTCCTGGAGATCTTCCACTGGAAGGACCCTGAGGAGATCCTGGGCCTGGCCCACGTGATCGCGGCCACCCGGCCCGGGTACGACATCGCCACGTTCGAGGCCGAGGCCCCTACCCGGCACCCCCACATCACGGTGCTGGACGTGCCGGCCCTGGCCATCTCCTCCACCGACATCCGGGAGCGGGTCCGACACGGCGAGCCTATCCGGTACCTGGTGCCGGACGGCGTGCAGACCTACATCGAGAAGTGGGAGCTGTACCGGTGAAGGGCGCCGAGGAGCTCCTCCGCGAGGTCCAGGAGCTGCTGAAGAAGGGCTCGGCCCAGGCGCCGGCCGAGGCCCCGCCGGCCCCGCCGGACGCGGCGCCGACGGAGCCCGCCGTGCCCCCCGCCCCGCCCCCGCCGACCGTCGTCGACCGGCCCGGCGTTCCCCACCCACCCCCCGTCCGGCCCCGGCGGGCCCTCCGGCACCATCCGCCCCCCCGGCCACGCCGGCGGTGGCTGCGGGGTGGGCTGGCGGCGCTCCTGGCCGCAGCGCTCGCCGCGGGGGCTGTGGTGGCCGTGGTCACGCTTCGGGCCGAGCGGCGCACGGATGGCCCCGGCGGGCAGGCGGCGCCGCTCCCTCCCCAGGAGGTGGTGGCCTGGACCGTGTGGCACCAGAAGCCCCGGGTGTCCTTCGTGACGGTGGTGGCTCATGGCCAGGGGCTGGACCCGGTCATCCTGGGCGTTCCCGTGAACACCGTGGCCACCATCCCCGGACGGGGCCTGGGAACGGTGGAGGACGCATCCGGGACCGGCGACGCCCGCCTGGTGGGGACCATGGTGTCGAGTGTCCTTGGGGTGCGTGTGGACCACGTGGTGGCCACGTCCCTGGAGGATGTGTCGGACGCCGTGGACCGGGTGGGCGGCGTGCGCGCCGGGGGCCAGACCGTGGACGGCCCCGGCCTGCTGGCCATGCTCACCCAGCGGAAGGTGGACCGCGAGCTGCGCTTCCTCCGGTGGCAAGAGGCCGCGCGATCCCTCCTGGCCTCCGCCGCGGACGCGCCGGAGGCCCTTCGCCGCCTGGTGCCCGACAGGACCGTGCCCGTGTTCCGGGCGGTGGGTGCGGAGGCCCCCGCCCCCCTCGAGCTGCCGGTGGAGGACGTGGGCTCCGGGCTGGTCAGGCCGGTGAAGGACGAGGTGGCGGCCCTGGTGGGGGAGTGGTTCGTGCCGACCGCGATGACCGGCCGTTCCGTGCGCTTGATCATCCTGAACGGCAACGGGGTGCCGGGGATCGGCGAACGGGTCGCTCGTCTCCTCGTCCCCGCGGGGTTCCGGCTGGTATCCTCGCAGAACGCGTCCACGTTCGAGGAGGAGACCACGCTCATCGTGATAAGCGACCAGCGATTCAGGCCGGAGGCCGAGCTGGCCAGAGACCTGCTGGGCGTGGGGCGCGTGGTGATCGATCCGCAGCCGACCAGCGTCGCCGACGTGACGGTGGTCGTGGGCCGGGACTTCAGGGGGCGCTGACGGCGGCCCGCGACCAGGCGCTCGTGGCGGCCCGCGCCGCGTCTTCCAAGCAGGGCAGGGACATCGTGGTCATGGACGTCCGCGACCTGATCGGCATCACCGACTTCTTCGTGATCGCCGCCGGGACGAACGAGCGGCAGGTCAAGACGATCTCCGAGGAGATCCAGCGGACGCTCAAGCCGGATGCCGGCAAGCCCGTGCGCCGGGAGGGCGAATCCGAGGGACGATGGGTGCTCCTGGACTACGTGGACTTCGTGGTCCACGTGTTCCACGAGGAGGACCGGGCTTTCTACGACCTGGAGCGGTTGTGGGCCGACGCCGCCCGGGTCCCCTGGGAGGACCAGGCCGCGTCCAGCGGGTGAGCACGGGCTGGGCTACGCTCGGCCCATGGCGCAGGTGACCGACGACCTGGTGCAGCGAGGCCGGGAGGCCCTGGAGCGCCACGCCTGGCAGGAGGCGTTCGATCTCCTGTCGCGGGCCGACGTCGAGCAGGAGCTCACCGCGGCCGACCTGGAGCTGCTGGCCCAGGCGGGCTGGTGGGCCGCCCACCTCCCCGCGTCGATCGCCGCCCGGGAGCGGGCCTACGCCGCCGCCCTGGCCGCGGGAGACACGGCCGGGGCGGCCGACGCGGCCCTGAAGGTGGCCCGCGATCACGGGCGGAGCCTGGCCGTGGCTCAGGCCCGGGCCTGGTTCGCCCGGGCCGAGCGGCTGCTGGAGGGGATCCCGGAGAGCCCCACGCATGGCTCCTTCGCCCGGGACCAGGCCATGCAGGCCTTGATGGAGGGCCGGCTGGACCGGGCCCTGGAGCGTGCCACGGAGGCCGTGGAGATCGGCTCGCGGACGGGCGATCCCAACGTGCAGGCCTTGGCCATCCACATGAAGGGCCAGGTCCTGGTGGCCATGGGCCGGGTGCAAGAGGGCATGGCCCTGGAGGACGAGGCCACCATGGCCGCGGTGAGCGGGGAGCTGCGGCCGGACATCACCGGCGTCATCTACTGCAACATGATCGCCACCTGCACCGACATGGCCGACTACCGCCGAGCCGGCGAGTGGACCGAGGCCGCCAAGCGGTGGTGCGAGCGGCAGTCGATCAACGGCTTCCCCGGCGTGTGCCGCGTCCACCGGGCGGAGATCATGCGCCTCAGGGGGAGCTGGCTGGACGCCGAGGAGGAGGCCACGCGGGCCTGCACGGAGCTCTCCGACTTCGGCTTCTTCAACATCGCCTCAGACGCGTTCTACGAGCTGGGTGAGATCCGTCTCCGGATGGGCGAGGTGGCCCTGGCGGAGGAGGCCTTCCGGCAGGCCAACGAGATGGGACGCGATCCCATGCCCGGCCTGGCCCTCCTCCGGCTGGCCGAGGGGAAGCGCGACGCGGCGTGGGCGGCCATCCGGCGAGCGGTGGACGAGGCCCCGGAGGAACCGCTCCGCCGGGCACGGCTCCTGCCGGCGTTCGTCCGCATCGCCCTGGATGTGGGGGAGCTCGACCGGGCCCGCACCGGGGTGGAGGAACTGGAGTCCACGGCGGCCACCTTCCAGACCCCCGCCCTGGAGGCCATGGCGGCCACGTACCGGGGGGCCCTGCGGACGTCCGAGGGCGATCCGTCGGGGGCTCAGCGGAGCCTGCGCCGGGGCGTGGAGCTGTGGCGGGAGATCGATCTGCCGTACGAGGCCGCGGAGGCCAGGGCACTGCTCGGAGCGGCCTACCGAGCCGAGGGCGACGAGGACGCGGCGCTCTTGGAGCTGGACGCCGCCCGGGCCGCGTTCGAGCGGCTGGGGGCGCCCCGGGACGTCCAGCGGATGGTGGACCTGATGGGCACGGCGGATGCCGCCGGGGCAGGGGGAGAGCGCGTGGAGCGGGCCTTCATGTTCACCGACATCGTCCGGTCCACGAACCTGGTCGAGGCCATCGGCGACGAAGCGTGGGCGGACCTGGTCCGCTGGCACGATCAGCTCCTCCGGGTGTGCTTCGAGCGCCACGGGGGCCAGGAGGTCGACCATGCGGGCGACGGGTTCTTCGTGGCCTTCGAGGACGCGTCGAGGGCCCTGGCCTGCGCGGTGGAGATCCAGCGGAAGCTGGTCGAGCACAGGCGCTCGGCGGGGTTCGCGCCGCAGGTCCGGATCGGGGTCCACGTGGCCCAGGCGGCCAAGGTGGGCGATGCCTACCTGGGCAAGGGCGTCCACGAGGCCGCACGGATCGGCTCCCTGGCCGGCGGCGGGGACATCGTGGCCAGCGAGGACGCGGCTCGGGTCGCGGGAGGGGGGTTCCCCGCATCCGAGCCCCGGGAGGTGACCCTGAAAGGGATCGGCGAGCCCGTGTCGGTGGTCACCATCGCCTGGCAGGAGGAGTAGCCGGGGCCCCGGCTGGTAGAATCGGGTCCTCTGGGGCTGTGGCGCAGTTGGTAGCGCGCCTCCATGGCATGGAGGAGGTCAGGGGTTCGAATCCCCTCAGCTCCACCAGATCGCG
>DASWKD010000020.1:0-8935 GCA_036396815.1 Actinomycetota bacterium
CTGTCACCGCCCCCCGGAGGCGCTCCTCCCGGTCCATGGACAGGACCTTGTTGATGTTCCCGCGGACCTTGAACGCGCCCACGGGCTGGTGGCTCTCGTACTTGATGAACAGGCGGAGGCCAAGCCGCTTCCCGATCGAGACCGACTCGTAGAAGGGCGTCCGGGTCAGGTGCTGCTCCAGCACCCGGCGGGCCTGGAGGACGTCGGCGAAGGTCGGTTCCGGGGTCATGACCGTACTAGTTCTCCGTGATGCCGTGGGATTCCTTCTTTGCCTCCCGGAGCATCAGGGAAAGGACCATGTCCCCGGGCGAGACCCCCTCGTACAGCACCTTGGCCACGTGCTCGGCGATGGGCAGGTCCACGCCCTGCTCCTGCCCGAGGGCGACCACCGGGCGGCAGGTCTTGACCCCCTCGGCCACCATGTTCATGTCGGCCACGATGTCCTCCAGCTTCCGGCCGTTGCCCAGCTCCTCGCCCACGTGGCGGTTCCGGGACAGCCTGGAGATGCACGTGGCCACCAGGTCCCCCATCCCGGCCAGGCCGGCGAAGGTCAGGGCCTGCCCGCCCATCTTCACCCCCAGCCGGGTGATCTCGGCCAGGCCCCGGGTGATCAGCGAGGCCCGGGAGTTGTCGCCGAAGCCCATCCCGTCGGCGATCCCCGCGGCGATGGCGATCACGTTCTTGAGCGCTCCGCCCAGCTCGCACCCGATCACGTCGGGGTTCGTGTACACGCGGAAGAACGGGGCCATGAACAGGCCCTGGAGCCGTGCGGCGGCGTCCTCGTCGGCGCAGGCCACCACGGAGGCCGAGGGCATCCGCTTCATGACCTCCTTGGCCAGGTTGGGCCCCGAGACCACGGCCAGCCGGGCAGAGCCCAGGCCGGCTTCCTCGGCCATGACTTCGGTCATGCGCTTCCTGGTGTCCTGCTCGATGCCCTTGGTCAGTGACACCACCGGTGCGTCCGCCCGGAGGTGCGGATGGACGTCGCGGAACACCTGCCGGTACGCGTGCGACGGGATGGCCATCACCACCACGTCGGCGTCCTCGACGGCCTTGGCCAGGTCGGTGGTGGCCGACAGCGAGGGCGGGAGCTCGAAGCCGGGCAGGTAGTCGGGGTTGGCGTGCTCCTGGTTGATCCGGTCGGCCAGGTCCTGCCGGCGAGCCCACAGCACGGTCTCCACACCCTTGTCCGCGGGGATCGTGGCGAACGCCGTGCCCCACGACCCGGCGCCGACCACGGCCACCCGCGGCTGATCCCTCATCGGTTGGCCCACTCCTTCGGGTACCGGGCCCGGAGATCGTCGACCAGGACCGAGAGCTCGCCCATCACCTGGTCGGTCACCGCCCGGAGGACCTCGGGCCGCTCGGGGTCCTCATCGTGGACGGAGAAGTCGACCGGTGGGCCGGCCTTGACCCAGATCGGGCGCCCGGGCTTCAGGCTGCGCTTGCCACTCCGCTGCCACACCCGCTGGGACCCCCACACCGCCAGCGGGGTCACCGGCACGCCCGAGGCCAGGGTCAGCCGGGCGATCCCCGTCTTGCCCTGCATCGGCGAGTGGTCCTCGTTCCTGGTCACCGTGGACTCCGGATAGACCATAACCACCTCGCCGGCGCGCAGGGCGGCCAGAGCGGCTTCCACCGGCGCTCGCTCGCCGGAGCCCCGGCGGACCGGGATCTGCCGCGCTCCCCGGAGGACCGTGCGCAGGACCGGGTTCTTGTACAGCTCCACCTTGGCCAGGAACCGGGGGCGTCGCTTGGCCTTCTCGATGAAGTAGCCCTGGGCCAGCGGGTCGAAGTACGAGATGTGGTTGCAGGCCACCAGGACGGGACCCTCCCGAGGGACATGACCCAGGCCCTCGAACCGCCACCGGAACCAGGTGGAGATGGGCGGGATGACCACGGACTCCGCCAGCCGCATCCACGGCTCCACCCGCTTCCTCATGAGGGGGCCATTCTACCGGCCGGCCTCCGGCCCCCCGGATGCGTGAATCACATGGGTGTGGGGGGTAGCATGGCTCCTCCATGCGCGTGGTGGCGGTCCCGGTGAAGTCGCTCGACAAGGCCAAGGGCCGGCTGTCGGGCGTCCTCGGCCCGCTGGAGCGCGCGGCGCTGACCCTGGCCATGCTGGAGGACGTGCTGGACGCCTGCTTGGAGCTGGCCGGCTGGCACGTGGTGGTGGTCTCCCCCGACGAGGCCGTGCTCGAGGTCTCCGCCCGGCGCCGGGCCATCCCCTTGCCCGAGGAGGAGCACGGTCTGGTGGCCGCCATCCGCCAGGTGGAGGAGGCCTACCCCAACGCAGAGCAGATGGCCGTGGTTCTGGCGGACCTGCCCCTGATCACGCCGGGGGCCCTCCAGCGGGTAGTGCGAACCCTGGGCAAGGTGGTGGCCGCCCCGTCGGCCCGGGACGCCGGGACCAACGTCCTCCTGCGGAGGCCTCCCGGCATCATCCCGCCGCTTTACGGGACCCGGTCGTTCACCAAGCACCGGGAGGCCGCCGAGCTCCGAGGGATCCCCTTCGCCACCGTGCATGCCCCCGAGCTGGCCTTCGACCTCGACCACCCGCAGGACCTCCCCGAGCTGCTGGGATCCCCGCGGGGCAGCCGGACCCGGGCGGCTTGCCTGGAGATGGGCCTACCGGAGAGACTGAGCCTCAAAGCTCAGTAGAGGGGGTCTCACCGACATGCCGCAGGGGACGATCAAGGACTACGACCCGAAGGAACGGGTCGGCACGCTGTTCATGGACGACCGCACCGAGGTCCACATCGACGCCGGCTCCGTCGAGGGGGCGGGCGTGCGGACCCTCCGTATCGGCCAGCGGGTGAAGTTCGACGTGGCCGAAGAGGGCGGCCGGAAGCTGGCCCGGACCCTGCGCATCGTCACCTTCGACTGACTAGCGCCGCCGCGCGGGCTTGCGGCCGGGCTTCTTCCGCTTCTTGGGGACGACCATCTCCCGGAACGTGTTGCCCGGCCGGAAGGCCGGAACGGTCGTGGCCGGGATGGGAACCTCCTGGCCGGTGTGCGGGTTGCGGCCCAGGCGCGGGGCCCGGCGCTGACGCTCGAACGTCCCGAAGCCCGAGAGCGTGACCCGCTGTCCCTTGGCCACCCGGTCCCGGATCGACGCCATGATGGCCTCCAGGACACTGCTCACGTCCGCCTCGGCGATGTCCGTCCGCCGGGTCACCTCGTTGATGAGATCCTGCTTGTTCACGCACGGGAGTCTACTCCCGTGCGCCCCCTGGGGCCCGGCCCTTGGCCTTTGCTACCATGTGCGGGCAGGCGGTGGGTCGTGGGGTAACGGTAGCCCGGCTGACTCTGGATCAGCTAGTCCTGGTTCGAATCCAGGCGACCCAGCCAAGGTCCCTTCGTCTAGAGGCCTAGGACACCACCCTCTCAAGGTGGAGACACGGGTTCAAATCCCGTAGGGACCACAGATCTGACGCCTGACCACGCCCCCTCCGGGTCGGCGTACAGAAGGAGGGACGATGCCCTGCGAAAGGCCGAGCAAGTCCGGTACCGACCGCCCGGCGCGGAGCGGACCCAGCCGCTGCGGTGGGCGAGGCGCGTCGCGTGGAAGGGGCATGGGGTGACATGGGCTTCGGGCTGATGGATGATTCGCCCGATCCGGACGAGAGGAGAACGCCGTGAGGGACCCGACCGCCACCGACCCCGACAAGTACGCGGTCATCTTCGAGAACGATCGAGTGCGCGTGCTCGAGTATCGCGATGAGCCCGGCGCGAAGACGAGTCCGCACGAGCATCCCGACAGCGTGATGATCGCGCTCACGCGGTTCGACCGCAGGCTCGCCGTCGGCGGGCGGAGCCGGGACGTCACCCTCGGACCGGCCGACATCCGGTGGCTGGAAGCGCAGACGCACTCGGGCGAAAACATCGGGAGCACACCGACCCACGTGGTCTTCGTGGAGCTGAAGGGCGAGCCAAGAGCACGAGCGGCGCCCCCAACGCTGGGGCCCTCCGACCCATAGTCCGAACGCCAGCGGCGCGCTGGCCCTGGAATACGAGAACGGCGTGGCGTCGAGGAAGCCGCGTCACATTGCTCCGGAAGCAACCCCTGGTAGGATGCGCGCCATGCCGACCTTCGAGGAACTCGACGCCCTTTCCACCAAGGACCTCCACGACCGGGCCTTCAAGCTGGCCCGGCGGAAGCTGGACGTCCGGTTCTTCTGGAACCTGCTGGAGGCCGCCCCCGCCGCCGAGGCCGCGGCCGGCCACCGGGAGGAGGCCGAGGCCGACGTCCTCAGCTTCTCCGAGCGGGTGGCCGACGTGGTCAACCCCGACACGGCCGAGGAAGCCGACGCCTTCCGGCCGATCTACATCGACTACCTCCTGGAGCACGAGAAGGGCGACGGGTAGGCCTCCGGGCCTTTGTGCACCTGCCCAAAGGAGTCCGGCCGCCCGGCGGAGAATCCCTCCTTAACCGATCGAGGAGACCTTGCCGATGACCCGTCGCATCCTGTCCCTGCTCACCGTGGTGGCCATGACGGTCCCTGCCCTCGTTGGGGCCATCCCGGCGTCCGCGGGCCCCGTCCAGTGCTCGGAGCTGCCGCCCACCCCCGACCAGCGGGTGTTCCCCGAGCCCCGGGTCAGCGCTACCTACGTCCGCTTCGACGAGTTCGAGTGCGGCATCGAGTTCCTGGAGTGGAAGTTCCGGGACCTGATCGACATCGTGGAGCTGGGCAAGTCCAAGGACTACCTGCCCATCTACGACATCAGGCTGACCGACGAGAAGAACACCCAACCCAAGCGGAAGCTGCTCGTGGTGAACGCGATGCACGGGAACGAGCTCGCCGGACGCGAGGGCGCCGTCCGCAACATCGAGGACATGGTCGATCCCCGGTTCCTGGCCAACGAGCCGTGGGTCCAGCAGGTCCTCGACGAGTTCGTGATCCACTTCCTGTTCCCCAACCCCGACGGATGGGTGGCCGGCGACGTCCTGGGCACGCCCGGCGCGGGAGTCTCGTTCACGCGCGGCAACGGCTCCGGCAAGGACCTCAACCGGCAGTTCCCGGTGAAGGGCTACATCTACACGCCGAACACGACGCTCTCCGAGCCGGAGGGCAACGTGGTCATCGAGAAGCTGTTCACCGGGGAGGGCAAGAAGGACTGGTACCTGGGGACCGACAACCACGGCCAGGGCGCCGATACCTACGCCGCGGCCGGCCTGCAGATCGTGGGCCAGTTCGACTACCAGAAGTCGGAGACCCTGGCCCGGTTCGCCGACGAGATCGACGACGCGATGGCCGAGTACGGCGTCCTGTCCGAGCTCCAGCAGCTCAAGGACCTGACCGGCGAGGACCTCGGCCCGTACCACTGGGGCACGCTGTACGACATGCTCGGCTACTCCGCGTCCGGGTCCCTCATCGACTACTACAACACGGTCGATGACGTGGCCGGCACGGGATTCGCCACCGAGATGACGGTCGGCCAGGAGAACAACACCCTGGCCTACCAGCAGGTCCTCAACCAGGTCCACGTGGACTCGGTCCGGGCCATCAACTACACGATGTTCAAGCAGGCCATCGACCCCAAGACGTTCACCTACGAGCTGGGCGGCAAGGTGGCCTACGTGTTCGACCCCGACCGGATCCGGGACGACGACGCGAACGGGTCCGGCTACGTCCGCAAGCCCGGCGAGGACATCCCCCAGCGCCCATACGACGTCAGCCGGATGACGTTCTTCGAGGATCTCAGCGAGAACGCGAACGAGCCGCTCACGCCCGTGCGGGTCGGCGACCTGCTCTCCGACCCGAGCGACGAGGACCACGTGGACCTCGCCTCCTTCGACTCGCTGATCCTGGCCAACGAGGCCATGCCCGAGCCCGGGGACGCCACGGCCTACTACGGCCTCCTCAAGGACTGGGTGGAAGCGGGGGGCAACCTCGTCGTCACCGACGCCGCGGTCAGCGGCCTGGCCGAGATGGGCCTGATCCCCACGTCGGCCGTCACCTCGCAGAAGCACTACGTGGGGTACGTGGACTTCGGCGATCGCTCCCACCCGCTGAACGCCGGTCTGCGGGGGGTGGCCCGGCAGACGTACGACTCCGTGCCGATCGGCTACGCGTTCCCGCCGGCCGGCAGCAACTGCCCGGTGTACCGGGTGTCCTCCAGCGCCTGGTCGGCGGCCGGCGGCTACACGGCCGGGACGAACGGCGGGACCTCGAACGTGGCCTACGGCCAGATGCCGGTCGGGGACGGCATGGTGCGGTTCATCGGCGCCCTGCTCCCCGATCCCACGGAGGCCTTCTACCACCCCTACGGCCTGCAGAACTACGCGGTGACCTACACGGGGTACACGATCCTGCAGAACAGCCTGGACTGGCAGAACCCGGCCCGCGCGGACTGACCTACCGAGGGGTCTCTGGGCCCGGCGCGAACGCGGCGCCGTGGCCCGGGACCACCCGGACCACCCCCAGCCCCAGCACCCGGACTCGCTGCTCGTGGAGGGCCGGCGGGTCTTCCGCCAGCGGGTCCTCTGAAGGGCCGGTCTCGTTCCACCACAGGTGGGTGAAGGCAACGAGGCCCTCTTCGGTCTCCACGACCGTGCTCAGGTCCTGGGCGGTGTGGCCCGGCGTCTCCAGGAGGCTGACCGAGGGCGAGACCCGGAAGCCCTCCGCCGGCCGGGACTCCCACAGGTCGCCGGTGTAGGTCGCCCAGTGGTCGTGCACGCGAGCGGCCGGGAACAGGCCCGCGTTCATCGTGTGGTCGGGATGGTGGTGGGAGAGCACCACGTCGGTCACCGTCCCGGGCTCCACGCTCAGCGCGGCCAGCGGTCCGAGGATGGCCGCCTGGTCCGGGACCATTCCCGGGTCGATCACGATCCTCTGGTCCCCGTCGAGGACCAGGCTGACGGTGGAGGCCGTCCGGTCGCCGACGTACCCCTCGAACAGGACGTGCACCTCCGCGGTCACCGGACCTCCATCCGATCCGGACCGGGGGTGATGCCCACCCGGCGGAGGATGTCGTCCAGGTCGGCCAGGGTCCCGGCATCTAGGTGCGCCGGGCGCCGGGTCACCGCCGTTTCCACAGCCCCACGGCGGCGGAGGAGCTCCTTGCGGACCCCCAGCCCGAGCTGGGCCTCCAGCAAGATCAGGGGCAGGTGCCGGTCGAACACCTGGGCGGCGCGACCGTGGTCGCCCGACTCCGTGTGCACGCGCACCGCGGCCAGGACCTCGGGGAATGCGAAGCCGGTCATGGTCCCGCACGCCCCCCGGCGGAGCTCGGACAGGGCGGCCGCGCCGCCCAGCCCCCCGAACACCTCCAGGTCGCTCCGGGCCTCCAGCAGGTGGGCGATCTTCGGAGCGGTCGGCGGATCCTCGAGCTTCACGGTCCTGCTCCCCGCCGCGTCCAGGCAGGCCAGGAGGACCTCGCCCGGCATGCGGACCCCGGTGGCCGCCGGCTCGTCCTGGACCAGGATGGGGATGCCGCTCTCGGACCGGATGCGCTCGTAGAGCGCGGGAAGCTCCCCGGCGAAGGAGCCCGGGAGCGCGGCCACCATGGCCGCCGCCCCGCCCATCGACGCGGCACGTGTGGCGCGCTCGATCACCACTCTGGGATCCCGGTCGGAGCACCCCACCACCACGGGCACGCGGCCCCCCACCGCGGCGGCGGTGGCCTCCAGGGCGCCCTCCCGCTCCGAGGGCGTGAGCTCGTCGGCCTCGCTGGTCACGCCCATCACCGTGAGCCCGTCAACCCCCCATCCGATGGCCGCCTCCACCACCCGGCGGAGCGAGGGGAGATCGACCGCGCCGTCCTCGGTGAACGGGGTGGGGACCACGAACCACGTCCCCCGGAGACCGGTCACAGCACCCCCCGGTGAGGGGAGGCGAAGGCCCGGTCCGGCCGGAAGGGGTTGTCCTCCGGGACCCGGGCCCCGGTCAGGACCTCGGCCAGGATGCGGCCGGCCCCCGGCGAGGTCATCACCCCGTGCCCGCTGTACCCCGTGTTCACGAACAACCCCTCCACGTCGGTCTCCCCGATCAGCGGGCGGCGGTCCGGGGTCATCGTGTACTGCCCGGCCTGGAGGAGCCAGTGATCGCTCCCCCGGTCCCACACCTCGCCCCAGAAGGGGCTGACCCGGGCCAGCGCGGCCGGACTCGAGGGATCGAGGACCTCGAACGCGAAGCCCGGATCCGGGGTGACGACCTCCTCCGGGGGCGAGGGCGGGGTGGTCGGATCGGTGAACAGGGCCCAGGCCCCGGCGAAGGCCGGACGCCAGTGGGCGCCGGTGTCCTCGTCGATGGTCATGGGCGCGTCGGGAGGGACCTCAGGCACGTCGGGCAGGACCAGCTTGTGACGGCGCACGGTCTCGACCGGCAGGGTGATCCCTGCATCCGATGCTAGGAGGCCCGACAACGGCCCGCAGGCGACGACCACGCGCTCCGTGGCGATCATCCCCCCGCCCGTGCGCACGCCGCGGACCGCGTCGCCCCGGAGGTCGAAACCCGTGACGCCGCACGAGGTGACCACGGACGCCTCCGACCCAGCGATCAGCCCGAAGGTCACCGCCTTGGGATCGATCAGGCCGTCGGCCTGGCGGAACCGGGCCTGGACCACGTCCGGCGACAGGTAGGGGAAGCGGCGGCGGGCCTCGTCGCCGTCCAGGACCTCGACGCCGTCCACGCCCCACGTGCGCTGGCGCCCGGCCACGGACCGCTGGGCCGCGGCTCCCTCCTCGGTGGTGGTCACCCACAGGTACCCCTGCTCGCGGACGTGCGGGTCGTACTCCTTCTGGCCGGTGGCCTCCGCGAAGCTCGTGAACAGGTCCGCGGATGCACGGACCACGGCCACCTCGTCCTCGGTGTCCAGCGTCAGCCGGTATCCCCCGGCCGCGGCCGCGGTGGTCAGCGTGCACAGCGCCGGACGGCGCTCCACGATCACGGTGGCCAGCCCGGTCCGTGCGGCGTGGAACGCGGTGGCA
>DASWKD010000021.1:0-2952 GCA_036396815.1 Actinomycetota bacterium
CCGATGAACCCGGCCCCCCCGGTGACCAGGGCCCTCACGGGGAGTCCTCCACCATGGCGTGCCGGGACCACAGCCTGGCCACCAGGAGCGCGCCCCCCACGGCGGTCACGGCCGCCGCCGCGGCCCCGGCGGCCAGGGGCCCCCGGGCCAGCAGCAGGCCGACCAGCGCGGCGACCAGGCCCAGGCCCCAGAAGGCCACCGTGGACGCGCCGCGGCCCACGGCCCGGGCCATCAGGTCGTAGGAGTGCAGGCGGTCGCCCTCGGCCACCGCGGACCGGGCCCTGATCCGACGGGCCAGGGTCAGCGTGAACTCGAACACCAGCACGCCGAGGACCGCCCCGGCACCCAGCACGCCCCGCCAGGACGTCCCGGCGGCCCCCACGGACATCGCCGCCAGGAGCACGCCCACCGCGTACGCCCCGCCGTTGCCCAGGTACACCCGGGCAGGGGGGCGGTTCCAGAGCAGGAACCCGCACAGGGCCCCCGCCAGGACCAGCGCCCCGGTGCCCAGCGCCGGGTTGAGGGAGGCCAGGCCCAGCGCGGCCACCGCGCACAGCCCGCCGGCCAACCCGTCCTGGCCGTCCAGGAGGTTCACCGCGTTCGTACAGGCGATGACCACCACGACCACGCCGGCCGCCCCGAGGATCCCGAACGGCGCGACGCGCAGCCCGCCGGCCACCAGGAGGAGGCCTGCCCCGACCTGAACCGCCAGGCGGAGCCAGGGGGAGATGGGCCGGGCGTCGTCGGCCGTCCCGGCGGCCAGGGCCACGAGGACCGCCCCCAGCACGGCGACCGGGAGCGGGAACCCGAGCAGGGCCGGGACGGCGATGGCCACCGCGACCACGGCCAGCCCTCCGGTGAGCGGGACCGGGGCCAGGTGGATCTTGAGCGCCCCCGGGCGGTCCACCAGCCCCACGGCCCGTCCGGCCCAGCCGGCCACCGGGGTCAGGACGCCCGCCGCGGCCAGGGCGATCAGGAACCGCATGACCGCACCAGGACGTCGCTGGTCGTTCCCTCGTGCACCTCGATCTCCTCCAGGGGCTCGAAGCCAAGACGGCGGTAGAACGTGCGGGCGCCCTCGTTGTCGCCGGCCACGACGACCTTCACCCGGTCCGCGCCCCGGCGGGCCAGGCCGGCCACGATGCCCTCGCCGAGGACCCGGCCCACGCCCTTCGACCGGCTCGTGCCCTCGACGGCGATCGACAGCAGCTCGGCCTGGGGCAGGTCCCGGGCCCCGGCGGGGTACCGGGCCGTCTCCCGGATCCGCCGGAGGATCCCCGGCCGCACCAGCCGGGGCACCGCGCCGAGCGCGGCGGGCAGGCCGTGGCGCCGGTAGAAGCGGCGGTAGAACGCCTTGACCGAGGCCACGCCCGAGGCGAAGCCGACCACCGCGGTCCCCTCCTCGGCCACCACGACCACGGCCTGGGGGTCCCGGACCATGGCTCGGTACAGGCGGCGCATGAACCGGTCGCCGAGGAGCGGGAGGAAGGCCCGGGGCAGGGCCTCCGCGTGCATCCGGGCCAGGGCCGGGGCGTCCTCGGGGCGGCCGGGGCGGACCCGGAAACCGTTGGCCCGGAGGCGATCCGGAGCGAGGATCCCCCGGCGGGTCAGCAGGGCACCGTAGGCCCCCACGATCCGGTCCATGACCGCTCGCTCGTCGAACCGCTCCTCGGCCCTAGTCCGGGCCGCGGCGCCCAGCGAGTGGCGGAGGCCCTCGTCCCGGGCCAGCCTGCCGATCGCCGCGGCCAGGGCGGCGGGATCGCGGGGCGGGACCAGCAGGCCCTCACGCTCGTGGCGGGCCACCTCCCTGCACCCCCGGATGTCGGTGAGGACCAGCGGGCGGCCCATGGCCGCGGCCTCCACGGCCGAGCGAGGGAGGCCCTCGCGCCAGGAGGCCAGCACGAACACGTCCATCGCCGCGTACAGGTCGCGGACGTCGGGTCGCCACCCGGCCAGGACCACCCGGTCGCCGGCCGCGGCCAGGTCGGCCTCCGATAGCGCGTCGTCCTTGTCGGCGTCCCGGGACCCGGCCACCAGCAGGCGGATGGGGCCGGGGACGGCGCGGATGGCCTCGAACAGCTCCCGGAAGCCCTTCTCGGCCACCAGGCGGCCCACGGTCCCGATCACGATGTCGTGGGGGCCGAGGCCGAGCTCCTCGCGGAGCTCCGACACGCGGGCGGGGGGCACGGCGGCGGGGTGGAACGCGCCCAGGTCGGTCCCGTTGCCGAGCAGGGCGCTCCGCGACGCGGGGACGACCCCCTCCCGCCGGGCCCAGGCCAGGTCCTCCGCGCTCTGGTACAGCTCGAGGTCCGAGAACCGCGCCGCGTACCCTTCGACCGTGAGGATCGCGGCCCGCTTGGCCCACCGGTCCTCGGGGGTGGCGTACAGGCCGTGCACGGTATTGACGACCACCGGGACCCCGGCCCGCCGGGCGGCGATCCGGCCGAGCACCCCGGGCTTCGGGTTGTGGGTGTGCACGACGTCGAACCGCTCGCGCCCGAGGACGTCGCGGAGCTCACGGTACGCCCGGCGGTCGGCCCGCGGGTCCCAGGCCCGCGTGGCGCTGGCCCAGGCGATGTGGCGGATCCCCTCGGTCTCCAGGTCGGCGACCCACCGGCCGGGGGCGCTGATCACCGAGACGTCGTAGCCCTCGTCCCGCAGGCGGCGGAGCTGGGGCAGGAGCAGGAAGCGCGCGGTGAGGTCCACGGTGCACACGTGGGCCACGCGCGGCGCGGTCACGAGCGCCCCCACGGCCCGCGGCGGAGGACCCGGTAGGCCAGGGCCTCGCCGTCCAGCATCCCCCGGACCTTGGCCCGGAAGAACCTCGGGCCGTCGCTGCGCAGGACCGGGGTCCGGCCCAGGCGGTGGAGGTCGGTGCGCCCCCGGCGGTTGGTCCGCCAGGCGGACAGGGCCGCGGTCCGGAACAGGTCCCGCGCCGCACGGTCGGCCTCG
>DASWKD010000022.1:0-4818 GCA_036396815.1 Actinomycetota bacterium
TCCTGCTGGGCCCGGCCCTCGGCGTCGCCCGGGAACAGGATGCTGCGTCCGCCGCTGGTCACCCGGACTACCAGCGAGTCGTCGTTGGGGCCGTCCTCCCCCAGCCCGCACCCGTCGGGCCCCAGGATGTCCAGGGACACCCCTCCCACCCGGTACCGGGTGCCGCCCCGGACCGGGCGGACCGGCACCCCCTCCGCCGCGGCGGCCCGGCGGAAGGCCGCGTAGGACGGCGAGTCGGCCGGGCATCCCGGATCCAGCAGGAGCCCCACCCGGTGACGGGCCAGCACCGCCGGCAAGCCCTCCACGTGATCCGCGTGCCCGTGGGAGGCCAACACCACGTCCAGGCGCCGGACCCCCAGGGCGGCCAGCCTGGTGGCCACGTGGTCGTGGTCCGGACCGGCGTCCACCAGGATGGTCACGCCGCCCGGAGCCCGGACCACCGCGGCGTCCCCCTGGCCCACGTCCAGGAACACCACGGTCAGGTCACCGGGCGGGGCCGGCCGGGCGCCGGCCACCACCAGGGCGGCGGCCAGGGCCACGCCCAGCCGCCGGGGGGGCCGACGGGCGCCCCGGAGACGGCGGGCCAGGACCACGGCGGCCATCCCCACGGCCGCCGGGACCACCACCCCGCGGGACGTGAGTGACGGCAGCGAGGCCTTGGCCGCCACGTCCGCCACCCCGGACATCATCCCCAGCGGGATCCCGGCCACCGCCCCCACGACCCGGCCGGCACCGGGCCAGGCCAGGGCCAGACCCGAGGCCGCCAGGCCCAGGAACAGGGCCGGGGCGGTGAGGGGGACGGCCAACAGGTTCGCGGGGATGGCGGCCAGCGGCACCACCCCGAACCGCAGGAGCAGGAGGGGCGTCACCGCGACCTGGGCCCCCACCGTGGCGCCCAGGGCCAGGGCCACAGGCGGCGGCAGCCACGGCATCCGCCCGGCCACCGGGCCGGCCAGGGCCACCAGCCCGGCGGTGGCGGCCACGGAGAGCTGGAACCCCAGGGCCGCGCCCAGGGACGGGTCGGCGACCAGCAGGACCAGGACCGCGCCCCCGAGAACCGTGGCCGTGCTCCGGGGCCTCCCGGCCAGCGTCCCCAGGAGGGCCATGCCCGCCATCACGCTGGCCCGCAGGACCGAGGGCTCCCACCGGGTGATCAGGGCGAACAGCACCACCGTGAGCCCCCCGGCCACGGTCCGGGCCCACGGGCCGCCCCCCGCCAGGGCCACCAGCCCCAGCACCGGGGCCAGGACCATGACCACGTTCGACCCCGATACCGCCACCAGGTGTCCCAGGCCGGTGGCCCGGAAGTCCTCCTCGACCTCGGGGTCCATCGTGGCCACGTCCCCGATCGACAGCCCCAGCAGGAGCCCGGCCTCCCTGCGGTCCAGGGCTCGCTCCGCGCCTCGACGGAGGCCCTGCCGCGCGGCGTTGGCGATGCGGAGCGGCACCGGCCCGGTGCCGCGGTCCACCCGCACCTCGCTGGCCTCGACCATCCCCACCACGCCCCGGGTGAGCAGGTGGTCGGTGAACCCCCCCTGGCCCGGCCGGATCCCGCGGACCCTTCCCCGGCCGGACACCCGCTCGCCGGGCTGGGCGGCCGGAGGCGCATCGCGCCCCTCCACCCACGCCCGGACCGAGGCGGGCCGCCCCTCCACCCGGGTCAGGGCGACCTCGACCCCCCACCCGAAGGGCGACGGGCGGGGGTCGCCCCGCACCACCCCGTGGAACGTCACCGGGGAGCCCTCCAGGGCTCCGAGGGGGCCGGGAGCCGGCCGGCGGACCGCGCTCCATCCGGATCCCAGGATGGCCACGCCCACCAGGAGGCACGCCGCCCGGGCCGCCGCCCGGCCGGCGGGGGCCCGGGCCGGCGGCTCCATGAGCCCGGCCGCCCGGAGGACCCGGTGACGCGGTCCCGCCGGGACCAGGTCCTCCACCGGGGAGCCCCTGCGGCCGGGGCCGGTCAGGGCGGCGCCCGCGCACAGCGCGGACCCGGCCAGACACAGGCCCCACCCCCCCCGGCCCACCGGCGGGAAGGTCAGTCCCAGCCAGAACGCCCCGGCCACGGCCGGGACGATCCACGCCGTCACACGGTCACCTTGTCCCGGAGGTCCGCCAGCCGCTGGTCCCCGATCCCGCTCACGTCCAGGAGGTCCTCCACCGTCCGGAACGGCCCGTGCTCCTGGCGGTGGTCGAAGATCCGCTGGGCCAGGACCTCCCCGATCCCCGGGAGGGTCTCCAGCTCCTCCACGGTGGCCGTGTTGAGGTTGACCAGGGCCTGCTCGTGGCCCGAGCCGCCGGGCCCGGCGGACGCCCCTCTCTTGGGGACCAGGATCTGCTGGGCGTCGGCCAGGACCGCGGCCAGGTTCAGGGCGCTGAGGTCGGCTCCCCGCCGGGCCCCCCCCGCCAGGTCCACGGCATCGATGACCCGGGCTCCCTCGGGGAGCCGGTAGACCCCGGGCCGGCGGACCCACCCCGCCACGTGCACGACCAGGGTCGCCGGCGAGGCCGAGGGCCCGGGAACCGGCGCCTGCTCGCGGCGGACCTCGGGAGCCGGGGCCGGCATGGAGCGCACGTACCAGACCGCGGCCGCCCCGGCCAGGACCACCCCGGCCACCGCCACCACGACGGCCTCCCGCCGGCCCAGCCCCGACAGCCACTCGCGGATCCCGTCCACGCCGACACCTCCGCGCCGTCGTGAGGGGGAGGGCTGGCCGAGACCCTAGCACTCACCACCGACACGAACCCCGGCGTGTGCGGGGCGGAGGGATCCACGTTCCGTCCGCTCCGGGTAGCCTGGGCCCGTGGACATCGTCGATCCGAGGATCGAGGACTACCTGCGGGGCCTGTACGGCGGCGACCATCCCGTGGCCGAGGAGATGGAGCGCCAGGCCGAGGAGAGCGGCTTCCCGATCGTCGGGCGTCTGGTGGGGATGACCCTGGAGCTCCTGGCCCGGTCCGTGGGGGCCGGGCGGGTCCTGGAGCTGGGGTCGGGGTTCGGCTACTCCGCCTACTGGTTCGCCCGGGCGGTGGGCGAGGGCGGCGAGGTCCACATGACCGAGGGCGACGCCGGGAACCAGGACCGGGCCATGGACCTCCTGGGGCGGGCCGGCCTGTCGGACCGGGTGCGCCCGCACGTGGGCGATGCCCTGGAGATCATCGATCAGCTCCCCGGGGCGTTCGACGTGATCTTCTCCGACATCGACAAGGGCGACTACCCGCGGGCCTGGGACAAGGCCCGGGAGCGGATCCGGCCAGGAGGCCTTTACCTGTGCGACAACGTGCTGTGGTCGGGCCGGGTCACCCAGGAGGAGCCCCAGGACGACGTCCGGCCGGGCTGGACCGAGGCCATCCGCCGCCACAACCAGGCCGTGGCCGCCGACGGGGCGTTCGCCTCCTCGGTCATCCCCACCCGCGACGGCGTCATGGTTGCCCTCCGGCTCCCTGGCTGATCGCGTCCCGGGCCACCGGGCAGATCCCACGCCGGAGCTGGGGGGTGGACGGGGGGTCGGCGGCCAGGAGCTCCGGGACCGTGACCGGTCGCAGGCCCCGCTCCCGGAGGTGGTCCAGGATCATGGGCAGGGCGGCCACGGTGGCCTGCTTCTCGTGCAGGAGCACGATGGCCCCCGGCCGGATGCCCTGTTCCACCTGGTCCAGGATCTCCCGGGCCGTGGTGCGCCGGTTGTCCCCCACCGTCTGGCTCCACAGGACCTGGACCATGCCCAGCCGGGTGATCAGGTCGTCCAGCCGCCGGTCCCGGTGCCCGAACGGCGGGCGGACCAGCACGATGGGAGCCTCGGCGGCCTCCTCGATCGCTCGCGACGCCCTGACCAGGTCCCGCCGCCGCTCCTTCTGCTTCATGCGGCGGAGGCTCCGGTGGGCCCAGGAGTGGTTGCCCAGGGCGTGCACCGGCCCCATGGCCTCCACGCTGGGAGCGCCGGGGAACGCCAGGCGGTCCCCCACCAGGAAGAAGGTGGCCGCCGCCCCTCGGGAGGCCAGGATCCGCAGGACGCTGGCCGTCCTGGGCCCCGGACCGTCGTCGAAGGTCAGGGCCACCAGGGGCTGGCCGCCCCGGCCGCACCGGACCGGGTGGCCGATCCGGGAGATGCGGGTCAGGGCGTCCCGGACCTCCCGGGGACCCACGGACAGCTGGAACTGCTCACCGGGCTGCGGCGCCAGCGTCTCCACGGGTGACGGGGCCGCCGCGGAGGGCGGCTCCGTCCCCCGCCCGAACCGGATGGCCAGCCCGGCCATCAGCGCCCCCGCGGCGAGGACCAGGAAGGCCGGGAACCCGGGGGTGAGGATCCCACGCAGCCGGCGACGCAGCGAGCGACGGAACAGTCGTTTCCGCATGGCGGGCCCCATCGTAGCGGTGGCCGCGGGGGCTCAGCGGGTAACCAGGTTCACCAGACGGGGCGGGCGGGACACCACCCGGGCCACGTCCCGATCCCCCAGGGCCCGGCGGACCTTCTCCGACGCCCGGGCCAGGGCCTCGGCCTCCTCCGCCGTGACCGAGGGGTCCACCTCCGCCGTGTCCCGGACCTTGCCGTCCACCTGGAGCACCAGCGTCACCGTCTCCTGCCGGGCCAGCGCGGGGTCGAACGCCGGCCAGGTCTGCCGGTGCACGCTCCCCTCGCCTTCCAGGACCGACCGCCACAGCTCCTCGGTGATGAACGGAGCCATGGGGGCCAGCATCAGGACCAGGGCCCGCACGGCCTCGGCGGCCGGCCGGCCCCCGTCCAGCGTGCGGCGGATCTCGTTGGTCAGCTCCATCAGCCGGGCCACGGCCACGTTGAACCGGAAGCGCTCGTACAGGCTCGT
>DASWKD010000023.1:0-5744 GCA_036396815.1 Actinomycetota bacterium
TGGCTTCGGCCTCCACCTCCCGGGTGATCAGCGTCCCCACGCGGTACATCGCTCGCTTGAGCAAGACCTGACGCAGGCGGGAGTCCACGCGCGAGCGCAGGGCCGCGACCACCGGGGCCAGGTCCACCAGGTGGGCGCGGACCGGGAGGCCCGCCGCCCACCGGTCCGTCAGCAGCCGGGCCACCTCCATGGCCACCCGGGGGCCGCCGCAGCCGTCCAGGTCGCACACCACCAGATCCAGGGCCGTGCCCCGGCGCATGACCATCCACGCCGCGGCCGGCGAATCGAACCCCCCGGAGAACAGGGCCACGGCCCGGTTCCCGCTGCCCAGCGGGAGGCCCCTGGCGCCCGGCGTGCTCTCCAGGATCGCGTACGCCTTGTGGCGCACCACCTCGATAGGGACCTCCACCTGGGGTTCATCGAGGTTCACACCCGCCGACACGCCGAGGAGCGCGTCGCCCAGCTTCACGGCCACATCGCGGGAGGAGAACCCCACCTCCCCGGCCCGGCGAGGACGCACGGCGAACGTCTTGCCGGCCACCCGGTCCCGGTACAGGTCCGCGGCCTGCTCCACCAGATCCCCCAGGTCCCGGTACCGGAGCACGGCCACCTCGGAGATCGAATGGAGGCCGAACACGGTCCGCAGGGCTTCCCGGGCCCGGGAGGGGTCGGGCGTCTGCACCAGGAGGCGGCTCCACCGCGGGGACACCTCGCCCTGTAGCCCGGCCTGGGCCAGCGCGGCCCGGACGTTCGCGGTCAGCACGCGCAGGAACCGCCGACGGGTCCGAGGGGACTTGGTCCCGATCTCCCCGGCGATCTTCAGGAGGAGGCTCATGCCAACGATGGTACCCCCGTCAGATGCGCGGCGGCTCCAGGTCCGGGAGAGACTCGCCGGACCGCTCGGCGGCCTCCACCAGCGCGGCGTGGGCCTCGGCCGCGCCGACCACAGCGGTCACGTCCACCCCCCGGTGGCGGGGCCCGTACGGCCGGATCCGGCGCACCCCCCGGCGGATCAGCGTGTGGGTGCCGTGGGGGTTGCCCCTGGCGTGGTGCACGTAGCCCGCCCCGAGCTGGGACAGGCCCTTGAAGAACTCCTCGTCGCCGGCGCCTTTGGTCTGCTTCCAGGCCGTCTCCCAGGCCTCGTGGGCCTGGAAGAACCGCCGGGCGTTGAAGTGGGCCATGCCCAGGCTGTGCACCTCCTCCACGTCCAGGGCGTCGAAGTCCTCCATCTCCAGCCGGTTCGCCGAGCCCCACGGCAGGGGGCGGCCCAGCTCGTCCCGAGGGCGCTGGCGCTTCGGCCTGGCCTCCTCCACCGGGCCATCCTCCCACGGCGGATATCCTTCGAGGCATGGGGAAGGCGCTCCACACCGATCTCTACGAGCTGAACATGGCCGCCAGCTACCTGAAGCGCGGCATGACCGGTCCGGCCACGTTCAGCCTGTTCATCCGGAGCCTCCCAGAGGGGTGGGGGTTCTTCGTGGCCTGCGGGCTGGAGGCCGCCCTGGACTGGCTGGCCGGCCTGCGGTTCGAGGACCAGGACCTGGCTTACCTGGCCGACGTGCACGGGTACCCGGCGCAGACCCTGGACGCCCTCCGCGACCTTCGGTTCACCGGCGAGGTCCGGGCCGTCCCCGAGGGGCGGGTCGTCTATCCGGGGGAGCCGCTCCTGGAGCTGACCGCGCCACTCCCCGAGGCCCAGCTGGCCGAGACCTACCTGCTGAACCAGCTGACGTACCAGACCGCGGTGGCCTCCAAGGCCGCCCGGTGCCGGCTGGCCGCCCCCGGCAGGCAGATGGTGGACTTCTCGCTCCGGCGGGTGCACGGGGTGGAGGCCGGGACCGCGGTGGCCCGGGCGACGGCCATCGCCGGATTCGCGGCCACCAGCAACGTCGACGCCGCCCGCCGGCTGGGCCTGCGGGCCACGGGGACCATGGCCCACTCCTACGTCGAGGCCTTCCCCGCCGAGCTCGAGGCATTCCGGGCGTTCGCGGAGGACTTCCCGGAGCACGTCACCTTGCTGGTCGATACGTATGACACGCCGAGCGGCGTGGACAAGGCCATCGAGGTGGCCGGGGAACTCGAGGCCCGCGGCGGCGCGCTGCACGGCATCCGCCTGGACAGCGGCGACATGGCGGCCCTGGCCGTGGACGCTCGCCAGCGGCTGGACGAAGCCGGCCTGAGGACCGTGCAGATCTTCGCCAGCGGGGCCCTGGACGAACACCGGATCGCGGGGTTGGCCCAGACGCCGATCGATGCGTTCGGCGTCGGCTCGAAGATAGGCGTGGCCGCGGATGCTCCCTTCCTGGACAGCGTGTACAAGCTGGTGGAGGTGGACGGCCGCCCCGTGGCCAAGCTGTCCACCGGCAAGGCCACCCTCCCCGGGCGCAAGCAGGTGTGGCGGACGGAGGATGGCGACGTCGTGGGCCTGGAGGACGAGCCGGGGCCGGAGGGCGCCGAGCCCCTCCTCGTGGCGGTGATGCACGAAGGCCGGATCACCGCTCCCCAGACCTGGGAGGATGCCCGCGACCGGTGCGCGGCCGACCTGGACCGACTCCCCGAGGGCCAGCGCTCCCTCAAGGCCGAGGCGCCCGTCGTCCACACGTCGGACGGCCTCCAGCGGCTCACCGAGGAGGTCCGGGCGGTCATCCGCCGGCGGGAGCTGGGGTGACATTCCGAGGCATCGGTAGGAGGATGGGCCCATGAGCGCAGTGCAGTTCAAGGCCAAACCGAACCTCGAGGGCGGGACGATGGTCGCCGCGTTCCACGGCTGGAACGACGGCGGCGAGGCCGCGACCACGGCCGCCACCTACGTGCGCGACCGATGGGGCGCCCAGAAGTTCGCCGGCCTGGACCCCGAGGACTTCTACGACTTCCAGGTCAGCCGGCCCATGGTCCGCCTGGAGGAAGGCGTGACCCGGCAGATCGACTGGCCGGGCAACGACTTCTACCACGCGTCCCTGCCCACCCGGCAGATGGCCGTGCTGATCGGCGTGGAGCCCAACGTCCGGTGGCGGACGTTCACCACCGACATCGTGGATGCCGCCCGGTCCCTCGGCGTCAAGAAGATGGTCACCCTGGGCGCGTTCCTGGCCGACGTCCCGCACAGCGTGCCGCCCCCCGTGGCCGGATCCGCGCCGACGCAGGAGATGGCCGAGCGGCTCGGCGTCGTCCCCTCGCGCTACGAGGGCCCCACGGGGATCGTCGGCGTCCTCCAGGATGCTGCGGCCCGGGCGGGCATGGAGTCCGTCTCCCTGTGGGCCGCGGTCCCCCACTACCTGCCGGCTGGGACGAATCCCAAAGCCGCCCTGGCCCTGGTCCAGCGCCTTTCCGCATACCTCGACATGTCCGTGGAGACCGACCAGCTGGCTCGGGCCGCGGCCACGTGGGAGACCCAGGTAGCCACGATGATCGAGGAGAACGAGGAGCTGGGCGAGTACGTCAAGCGCCTGGAGGAGGGCGTCCGCGACCGCGGCGAGCTGGAGATGCCCAGCGGCGACGCCCTGGCCGCGGAGCTGGAGCGCTTCCTCCGGGAGCGCGAGGACCCCTCGTGAGTCACGATATCCTGCCGCACCCCGGACCGACGCCCGCCGAGGGTGAGATCGAGAACATCATCGGCGGGCGGAGCGGTGCGCTCCGGGCGGCGATCTTCGGGGCCAACGACGGGCTGGTCTCGAACCTGTCGCTGATCATGGGGGTGGCCGGAGCCGGCGTCGAGCCCCACGTCATCGTGCTGGCCGGGATCGCCGGGCTGCTGGCCGGGGCGTTCTCGATGGGCGCCGGCGAGTACGTCTCGATGCGCACCCAGCGCGAGCTGTTCGAGCGCCTGATCCACCTGGAAGCCCACGAGCTTGCCGTGGACCCGGAGGGCGAGACCAGGGAGCTGGCCACCCTGCTGGAGCGCCGGGGGATCCCCAGCGACCTGGCCGGGCAGACCGCCACCGCGCTGATGGCCAACCCGAAGGTGGCCCTCGACGTGCACGTCAAGGAAGAGCTGGGCCTGGACCCCGAGGAGCTCGGCTCGCCGTGGGGCGCGGCCATCTCCTCGTTCATCGCGTTCTCGATCGGCGCGCTGGTCCCGCTCGTCCCGTTCCTGATCGGGTCCGGCACGGGCGCCACGTGGTGGGCCGTGACGCTGTCGCTGGGCTCGCTGTTCGCGCTGGGCGCGGCGATGTCCCGCTACACGAACCGGCTGTGGTGGTTCGCCGGCCTGCGGATGCTGGGCATCGGCGGGGGCGCGGCCGTGGTCACCTACTGGGTGGGCCGCCTGCTTGGCGTCACCGTGAGCTGAGTCCCCCGGCCGCGTCCGGGTCGGCCAGGATCACCACCCGCTGGGCCTCGACCCTCGAGGCGGGGATGTCGTTGCCGGCCATCAGATCGGCCAGGGCCTGTCGCTTCTCGGCGCCCTCCACCAGGAAGGCCACCGCGCGGGCCGCCGAGAGGACCGGCAGGGTCATGGTGATGCGCGGATGCGGCGGGGGGAGGCCGGGCTCGGGGACATGGACCACCCACCGGGACCGCTCCTCCAGCGTCGGGTGACCCGGGTACAGCGAGGCCACGTGCCCGTCGGGGCCCAGGCCCAGGAACACCAGGTCGATGGCCGGCCGCTCGCCGAGGGTTTCACGGAGGTCGCGCTCGTAGGCCTCGGCGTCGCAGGCCTCTCCGTCGATCGGGTGGCCGCGGGCGGGGACACGGTCCAGGAGCGTCCGGTAACCCATCCCCACGTTCGAGTCGGGGTGCTCGCGGGGGACGCACCGCTCGTCGCCGAAGAACACGTCCACGCTGTTCCATGTGTACGGGATAGCGGCCAAGCGCTCGTGCACGGCGACCAGCGTGGTGCCCCCGGTCAGGGCCACCGTCCGGGGGGCCAGGGCCAGGAACACGGCCACCGCGCTGGCCGGGAGGTCCTCGGTGACCACCAGGTCTCGTCGCATGCCCCCACGGTACCCTGGGTCCGTGGACATCCGCCCCGTAGTTCCGGAGGAGTACGCCCAGGCCGGCCAGGTCACGGCCGCCGCTTACCGGGGGTTCGTGTCCTCGCCCGAGGACTGGAACGGCTACCTGGGCCGCCTGGCCGACATCGCCGGGCGCGCCGACCGCACGCTGGTCCTGGCCGCCGTGGAGGACGGCACGGTGCTGGGCACGGTCACCGTCGAGACCGACGAGCGGGTCCCCGGGAGCCGGGACCGCCCGCCGCTGGATCCGGACGAGGTCCACGTCCGCATGCTGGGCGTGGATCCCGGGCATCAGGGCCGGGGCATCGGCCGGGCCCTGATGGACGCCGTGGTTGCCGAGGCCCGGAGGCTGGGCCGGACCCGGATCACGCTGGACACCACCGAGACCATGGTCGCCGCCCAGCGCCTGTACGAGTCGATGGGCTTCGAGCGAGGCGAGGACCTCGTGTACGACGACGACTTCCGCCTCCGCTGGTACGAACTAGATCTGAAGTGACCCGTGTTGCGGGCTGCAACGCCTCCCATGTCCGGTTGTCACCGCATCGTATGCGTAGGTGGTCGTCGCTCCTCCGGGAGAGCGCGTTCTAAACGGAGGCGACAAAGGCGAAGAGCTGGCCGCTATCCGTCGCCAGGAGGATTGCGCCGCCGGTCGAAATCATATGGCGAGGCGAGCTTGGGAAGCCTGGGGAACCTGCAAGACCTCCGGGGAGGTCGGCCGGCACCGGAGTCCTAGCTATGATCTCACCATCAGCTCCGAAATACGCGAGATACTCCCCGGGCTTTCTGCCTTCC
>DASWKD010000024.1:0-12725 GCA_036396815.1 Actinomycetota bacterium
GCGAAGAGAATCCGGATGTGTCCATCTCGGTCGAGGGACCGGGCACCGGCGACGGGTTCGAGCTCTTCTGCAACGGGGAGACCGGCGTCTCCGACGCCTCGCGGCCTATCAAGGACGAGGAGGCCGAGGTGTGCGCCACGAACGGCGTGGAGTACGTCGAGCTGGAGGTGGCCATCGACGGCATGGCCGTCATGACCTCGCCGGAGAACACCGAGGCGACCTGCCTGAACTTCGCCGACCTCTACGCGCTGATGGGGCCGGAGTCCCAGGGCTTCGACAACTGGTCGGACGCCAACGCCCTGGCCGGGGAGCTCGGAGGGATCGGCAGCCCGTACCCGGACGCCGAGATGGTCATGGTGGCGCCCGGCGAGGAATCGGGCACCTACGACTCCTTCCTGGAGATCGTGTTCGAGGATCTGGCGGAGGAGCGGGGGCAGGATCCCGTTGCCCGGCCCGACTACCAGTCCTCGGCCAACGACAACGTCATCATCGAGGGCATCGCCGGTTCACCGACATCGCTGGGGTGGGTCGGCTTCGCCTTCTTCGTGCAGAACCAGGACGTGGTCAAGGCCATCGAGGTGGCCGAAGGCACCGGGGGCGACTGCGTGGCGCCGACCGTGGAGACCATCGCCGGCGGCACCTACCCCCTCCAGCGGTCGCTGTTCATCTACGTCAACAAGGCCAAGGCCGCCGAGAGCGAGGCTCTCCGGGCCTACGTGGACTTCTACGTGACCGAGACCGGCCTGCAGAGCGCGGTGGAGCAGGTGGGATACATCGTGCTTCCCGCGGAGCGCATCCAGGCCACCCAGCAGGCGTGGGAGAGCGAGAAGCCCGCGTAGCCCTGCCGGCTGAGGAGCGGACCGGGCTCCGGCAGGATGCGGAGCCCGGTTCCTCCTGGTAAGAAGGAGGACGATGGCCAGCGTTGCACCGGAAGGCGGCGGGTCCCTGAGCGTCGCCGACCTCCAGGGAAGCGCCAAGCGGCGCGTGAAGGAGGGTCTCATCCGCCGAGCGTTCTTCGGCGCCGCGGCCATGTCCGTGGTCATCAACCTGCTGATCGTGGTCTCGCTCTTCGACGGGACCGTCGACTTCCTCAGCAGCGTTGACATCTCAGCCCTGTGGGCCGATGGCTGGTTCCCGCGACGAGGGCTGTTCGATGTCAAGACGATCGTGGCCGGGACGCTGCTGGTGTCCGTGGTGGCCATGCTGGTGGCGGCGCCCCTGGGGCTGGGAGCGGCCATCTACCTCTCCGAGTACGCCAGCCGGCGAGCCCGCCGGAGACTGAAGCCCATCCTGGAGATCCTGGCCGGGATCCCCAGCGTGGTGATGGGGTACTTCGCCCTGACGTGGATCAGCCCCACGATCATGCAGAGCCTGTTCGGGGCGACGACCTTCAACATGGGCGCAGCAGGCATCGGGGTCGGCATCCTGATCACGCCTCTGGTGGCGTCGGTGGCCGAGGATGCGATGTTCGCCGTGCCCAGCTCGCTGCGGGAGGCCTCGTACGGCCTGGGGGCGAAGAAGCGGAACACCACGCTGAAGGTGGTCTTTCCCGCTGCCGTGTCAGGCCTGGTGGCCGCGCTCATCCTGGGCCTGTCCCGGGCCATCGGCGAGACGCTGGTGGTGGCCATCGCCGCCGGAGCCACCGGCGGATCCCTGTTCTCCCTGGACGTCACCGGTCCGGGCCAGACCATGACCGCGGCCATGACCGCCCTGGCCACCGGGTCGGACCAGGTCAAGGGAGCCAGCGAAGCGTTCCCCAGCCTGTTCTTCGTGGGCTCGCTCCTGTTCTTCATGACGCTTTCCCTGAACATCGTCAGCGAGCGCTTCGTTCGCCGCGTCCGGAGGAAGTACTGATGGCCCGGGCCCGCCCCATGCCGGGTGCGACCACGGAGGCTGTGAAGCAGGCCCTCCGAGGTCAGCGGCTGGACGTCCGGGGGTTCGTGTTCGAGGCAGCGCTACTGGTGGCACTGCTCATCAGCCTGGCCATCCTGGTCACGCTGGTGGCCGACGTCCTCCGCAGCGGCATCCCGGTGTTCACCGAGCGGGGAGGCGATTTCCTGACCTCGAACGTCTCATCCCTCCCCGAGCGGGCCGGGGTCCGCCAGGGCATCTACGGGTCCCTGACCCTGATGGTCTTCGTCATCCTGCTGGCCTTCCCGCTGGGCCTGGGCGCGGCGATGTACATGGAGGAGTACGCCAAGGACACCCGCCTGACCCGCATCATCAACGCCAACATCCGCAACCTGGCCGGGGTGCCCTCCATCGTGTACGGCCTCCTGGGGGTGGCCGTCTTCGTCCAGCTCGGGGCGGTCCAGGGGATCACCGGGGGGCGCAGCGTGATCTCCGGGGGCCTGACCCTGGCCATCCTGGTCCTGCCCATCGTCATCATCACCTCGGCCGAGGCGCTGCGGGCGGTGCCCGACAGCATCCGGGAAGCGGGGTTCGGGGTGGGCGCCACGCGATGGGAGGTGGTGCGCAGTCACGTGCTCCCGTACGCCGCTCCGGGCGTGTTCACCGGTACCGTCCTCACCCTGGCCCGGGCCTTCGGGGAGACGGCTCCTCTCATCCTGGTGGGGGCGTCCACTGGGTTCCTGGCCACGGGCTCGGCGGGATTCGTGGATACCCTCCAGGGCCCGTACACGGCGCTCCCCACGCTGGTGTACGACTTCGCCACCCGGAACCTCCGGGCGTTCAAGCAGTCCACGGCGGCGGCCATCGTGGTCCTGCTGGGCATCCTCCTCCTGGTGAACGCCGCCGCCATCATCCTGCGGAACCGCTATGAACGAAAGTGGTGATAATGTCGTGGACTCGAAGATAGGGCAGGCCTCGGAGATCCGAGGTCCCGGCTACCCAGGACTGGTCGTGAGGACCGAGGAAGACCGATCCGTGACCCGCTCAGATGCGTCGGTGATCTTCGACGTGAACAAGCTCTCCGTGTCCTACGACGGCCTGCAGGCCGTGCGGGAGGTCACGCTCTCCGTCTACGAGAACCGGATCACCGCCCTGATCGGGCCGTCGGGGTGCGGGAAAACCACGATCCTGCGGTGCTTCAACCGCATGAACGACCTGATCGACGGGGCACGGGTGGAGGGCACGCTCCTGTACCACGGCGTGGACCTGTACCACCGCGACGTCGACCCCGTGGAGGTCCGCCGGCGCATCGGCATGGTGTTCCAGAAGCCCAACCCCTTCCCCAAGTCGATCTACGACAACGTGGCCTTCGGGCCCCGGATCGCCGGCTTCAAGGGGGACATGGACGAGCTGGTGGAGCGGTCGCTTCGAAGAGCGGCGCTGTGGGACGAGGTCAAGAGCAAGCTCAAGGAGTCCGCCATGGCCCTGTCCGGTGGCCAGCAGCAGCGCTTGTGCATCGCCCGGGCCATCGCGGTGGAGCCCGACGTCATCCTGATGGACGAGCCATGCTCGGCCCTGGATCCCATCGCCACCGCGCGGATCGAGGACCTGATGCAGGACCTGAAGTCCCGGTACAGCATCGTCATCGTCACCCACAACATGCAGCAGGCGGCCCGGGTCTCCGACATGACCGCGTTCATCACCGCCGAGGTCTCCGAGGAGGAGGACCATCGGACCGGGGTCCTGGTCGAGTACTCCCCCACCGAGGACCTGTTCACCAAGCCGTCCGATCCCCGGACCGAGGCCTACATCACCGGGAGGTTCGGCTGATGCAGGCCCGCCGCCACTTCCACGAAGAGCTGGAGTCCCTGGAGCTCTCGGTCCTGGCCGAAGGGGAGCTGGCCGAGCGGGCCATCTCCGGGGCGGTGGATCTCCTCCGGTCCCGTGACGAGGATACGGCCGTGGCATTGGTGGCCGGCGACGACGAGATCGACCGCGCGTACATCGACATCGAGCAGCGGTGGCTGGAGCTCCTGGCCCTGCAGACGCCGGTGGCCGGCGACCTCCGGCTCCTGTCGGCCATCCTGCACATCAACTCGCACCTGGAGCGGATCGGCGACATGGCCGTCAACATCGCCAAGATCGCCATGGTCACCAAGGACCAGCCCACCCAGAGCACCATCGTCACCCACCTCCAGGAGATGGGCGATGTGGTGCGCCCCATGATCCGGACGTGCATGGACGCCTTCGCCCGGCGGGACCTGGCCCTGGCCCGCAGTCTGCCCTCCATGGACGACCCCGTGGACCGGCTGAACCGGGAGATGTACCGAGAGGTGGCCGCGTGCGCGGGCGACCAGGACCTCCTGGAGTGGGCGGTCCACATGATGGTGGTCTCCCGCCAGCTGGAGCGGGTCGGGGATCACGCGGTCGACATCGGCGAGCAGGTGGCGTTCCTGCTGACCGGCGAGTTCGAGGAGTTCTCGGACGAAGCCCATGAGTGAAGGCAGGATCCTGGTCGTCGAAGATGAGGCCTCGCTGGCGGAATCCCTCAGCTACAGCCTGGAACGCGAAGGGTTCACGGTGGCCGTGGCGGACACCGGCCTCCGGGCGCTGGAGCGGATGGGCTCTGAGGGCCCCGACCTGGTCATCCTGGACCTCATGCTCCCGGAGATGTCGGGGCTGGACGTCTGCAAACGCATCCGGGCCACTTCCGAGGTCCCCATCATCATGGTCACGGCCAAGGACTCGGAAGCGGACACGGTAGCCGGACTGGAGATCGGCGCAGACGACTACGTGACCAAGCCGTTCTCCATGCGGGAGCTGATCTCCCGGGTCCGGGCCAACCTCCGGCGGATCCGAGCCCAGGCGCCGGACCAGGACGAGGTCCTCCGCGGAGGCCCCGTGGAGCTGGACGTCCCCCGTCACGAGATCCGGGTCCGGGGCCAGGAGCGAGCGTTCCCACCCAAGGAGTTCGAGCTGCTGGAGGTGCTCCTGCGCAGGAAGGGACGCCTGCTGACCCGGGACTACCTGATCGACGCGGTATGGGGGTCGGACTACTACGGCGACACCAAGACCCTGGACGTGCACGTCAAGCGGGTCCGGCAGAAGATCGAGGACGACCCCCACCGGCCGGCCCACCTGGTCACCGTGCGCGGGCTGGGGTACAAGTTCGTGGACTGAGGCTCGCCGGGTTGCCCGAGCTCCCAGAGGTCGAGCGGTACCGTCGCTTCCTGGAGCGCCATGCCCTGGGACGCACGGTCCGGCGGGTGGTGGTCACCGACCCCGGGATCCTGCGGAACACGACGGCACCCGCCCTGGACCGGAGCCTCCGTGGGCGGACCTTCGACCGGCCCGACCGCCACGGGAAATGGCTGATCGGGTGGACCGACGGGCCCGCGGTGCTCCTCCACTTCGGGATGACGGGCGACCTGGTCCACGGGCGGGACCCGGGCGGGCGGCACCGCCACGACCGGGTGATCTTCGAGCTCTCGGACGGCGAGGTCCGGTATCGGAACATGCGGAAGCTGGGCGGGCTGTGGCTGGCCCACGGGCCCGACGACGTTGCCTCCATCCTCGGGCCGCTGGGCCCGGACGCCCTGTCGGTGTCCCGGCGGCAGTTCCACGACCTGCTCCGGGCTCGGCGGGGCCAGGTCAAGCCGGCCCTGCTGGGTCAGCGCCTGGTGGCCGGGGTGGGGAACCTGATCGCGGACGAGGTCCTGTGGCAGGCCCGCATCCACCCGGCCCGGCCCCTGCACACCCTGGACGAAACGGCGCGGGACCGCCTGTACGAAACGATGAAGGCCGTCCTGCGATCCGCGGTCCGCTCGGACGACTACGTGGTCCGGCGGCGGAACTGGCTGGTCCACGTCCGTGGTCTTCCCGGGGCGGGGTGCCCCCGGTGCGGCACCCCGCTGGAGCGGACCCAGGTGGGTGGCCGAACCACCTACCTCTGCCCGGCCTGCCAGCGGTGAGTAGACTGCCGGTGGTGGGACGTGCCAACCAGGAGCCCCGCGACCCCGCACCCGTCCGGGGCCTCCTCGCGGCCACGGTTGCCGCTCCATCGGCCCTGCTGGTCGCCCTGGCCCTGGCCTCGTCCGGCTCCCGGGGCCCGCTCCGGACCGCGGTGATCCTGGCCCTGGCCGCCGGCGCGGTGGTGTCCGTGGCCATGGCCCTGCGCTCGGTGGCCCGGCTGACCGGGGCCCTGCGGCAGGCCCGCCGGTCCGCGGCGCGGACGGCCGACCGGCTGGACCGCCGGACGCGGCAAGCCGGCGAGGAGCGGAGCGCCCTGGAGACCATCCTGGCCTCGATGGAGGATGGCCTGATCCTGATCGGAGGAGACGGCCGGGTGGCGTACGCCAACCCGGCGGTCGGCCGCCTCCTGGGGACCGTCCCCGGAGCCCTCAACCGCCTGGCGCCGGCCCGCCTCCGATCCCTCGTCCGGGAGGCGGCGGACCACGGCGCCGCCCGGGAAGACGACATCGAGATCGACGATCGGCGCCTGGCCCGGGTTCAGGCCGTTCCTCTGCCCGAGGACGGCCGCATCCTGCTGGTCCTGCGCGACGTGACCGAGGCCCGGCGGGTAGAGGCCATGCGCAGGGACTTCGTGGCCAGCGCCTCGCATGAGCTGAAGACGCCGGCCGCCTCGATCCAGGCCGGGGCCGAGACCCTGCACCAGGCCATCGCCGACGATCCGGGGGCCGCGAAGCGGTTCGCGGTCCAGCTGGAGCGGGACGCGGTCCGCCTGTCGCGGCTGGTCGCCGACCTCCTCGACCTGTCCAGGCTGGAGGCCGAGGAGCGGGACGCTCCCCGGCTCCTCCGGCTGGACCGGATCGCCGCCGAGGAGACGGAGCGGCTCCGGCCCCGGGCCCTGGAGTCGGAGATCGACCTGCGGGTGACCACGTCCCCGGCCCGGGTGACGGGCTGGCCGAAGGACCTGGCCATGCTGGTCCGGAACCTCCTGGACAACGCGATCCGGTACACGCCCCCGGGCGGACGCATCGAGGTTGGGGTCCGGGGAGAGGAAGGCCGCGCCCTGCTGGTGGTCCGCGACACCGGGATCGGCATCCCGTCCCGCGACCTCCCCCGGATCTTCGAGCGCTTCTACCGGGTCGACCCGGCCCGCTCCCGGGCCACCGGAGGGACGGGGCTCGGCCTGTCGATCGCCCGGCACATCGCCGAGCAGCACCGGGGCGCGATCCACGCCGCGAGCGAGCTGGGGCGGGGCTCGTCGTTCACGGTGAGCCTGCCTCTATCGGGTGAGGTCCCGGCGTCCGAACCACCACAGCGCCCCGAGGAGTGAGACGGCGCCCAGCGCCACCAGCACCAGGAGGTCGGGGAGGTACGGATCCCCGGACAGGATGTCGGCGGGGCGGAAGTAGTGGAACGGGCTGGCGTAGCGCAGGCCGGCGATGTCGTCGAACAGCAGGGCCATGAAGTTCAGGAAGAACGAGCCCACGACCACGGCCACCGCGGCGCCGACCGATCGCCCCCGGAGGCTGGACCGGGTGGAGATCAGCAGGGCGATCATCGACAGCGCGGAGAACAGGGCCCACGAACCGGCGAACGTGGTCAGCATGGAGCCGACCGGGATGGCGTCGACGCCGTCCACCCACACCCGGGCCAGGAGCGCTCCCGCCAAGGCGCCGGCGTGCACCGCCGTCACGGTGGTCAGCGACGCCAGCGCCTTCCCCATCAGGAACGGGCCCCGCCCCACGGGCCGGGTCAGCACCAGGTCCAGGCTCCCCCGCTCCAGCTCGGCGGCCACCGCCCCCGAGGCCACCATCACCGCGCCCACGGTCTGCAGGGACAGGATCACCGGATGCAGGAGGGCCGCCGACAGCCAGCCCTCGGCGGAGAAGAAGTCGGCGGAGCCGCCCAGGAAAGCCTCGATGGCCTTGGGCGGCGTGCGGAAGAACTCCGGGACCTGCCCGCCCGGACCGGCGAAGTCCTGGATGAACAGCGAGGACGACAGCAGGACCAGGTAGCAGAACGCGGCGGCGCCCACCGAGACGATCAGCGTGGCCCGGACCACCTGGCGCACAGCGTGGCCATACACGGCAGCGCTCATCGCTCTCCGTACACGTCGAAGAAGGCCTCGGTCAGGCGCTCGGGCTCCGACAGGAACTCGCGGACCTTCGCCCGGGGGAGGCGCTCCAGCAAGGGGCGCATGTCCCCGCGATAGTCGAAGTGCACGCGGAGGCCCTCGACCCGGAGGGCCTCCACGCCGGGGAGGTCGAGGAGGCCGTCGGGGAGGGGCTCGTCCAGCTCCAGGGTGCAGTGGCGGAGGCGCTCGCCGGTCAGGTCGCGGGTGGGGCCTGTCTTGACCACCCGGCCCTCCTTCAGCACGCACACCCGGTCGGTGGCCAGCTCGACCTCCGACAGGATGTGCGAGCACAGGAACAGCGTGGCCCCGGCCGCGGTGTGCTCCTTGAGCAGGGACACGAACCGGTCCTTCATCACCGGGTCCAGGCCCTCGGTGGGCTCGTCGAGGACGGCAAGCGCCGGCCGGTGCTGGAAGGCCTGCACGATGCCCAGCTTCTGCTTCATGCCCCGCGAGTAGAACCGGACCTGACGGTCCAGCTCGGCCGGCGACAGCTCGAAGCGCTCGCACAGCGCGTCGCGGTCCGGCGCCCCCCGGGACTGGAGCCGGGCCAGGTGGTCCAGGACGTCGGCCCCGGTCATGCTGGGCCACAGGCCCAGCTCGCCGGGCAGGTAGCCGATGTCGGACAGGACCTCGGTCAGGTGGTCGGGGATGCGGCGGCCCAGCACGCTGACCTGGCCCTCCGACGGTGAGACGAGGCCGAGGAAGCTCCGGATCGTGGTGGTCTTGCCCGAGCCGTTGGGGCCGAGGTACCCGAAGGCCTCGCCCTCCTCGACCGCGAAGCTGACGCCGCGGACCGCCTCCACCCGCCCGTATCGCTTGACCAGGCCCTCGATCTGGATGACGGCCGCCACGGACCCTCACCCTACCCGTTGCTACGATGGCCCTCCATGGCCACCATCGCCCAGACGTGCTACCGCCATCCCGAGGAGGAGACCCGCGTCCGGTGCACGCGGTGCGACCGCCCGATCTGTCCCGAGTGCATGACGCCCGCGCCGGTCGGTCACCACTGCCCCACGTGCGTGGCCGAGGGGCGCCGTGCCGTGCGGCGCCGGCGGCGCCTGCGCGCTCCCCGGAGCGTCACGAACGTCCTGATCGCGGCCAACGTGGCCATGTTCGTGGTCGAGCTCGCGCTCGGAGGAGCCACGATCGGCGTGCTGGTGCAGCTCGGCGCGATCTTCCCCCAGCGCGTGGCCGAGGGGGAGTACTGGCGCCTGCTGACGTCGATGTTCCTGCACGTGGGGTACGTCCACCTGGCGCTCAACATGGTCACGCTCTACATCTTCGGCGGGGTGCTGGAGCGGGTGGTGGGCAGCCTGCGGTTCGCCGCGCTGTACCTGGTCACCGGCTTCGTGGGCAGCGCGGTGTCGTTCACGTTCGGCGGCCCGCTCCGGATCGCCGCCGGGGCCTCGGGGGCCATCTTCGGGTTGCTCGGGGCCTGGCTGGCCTACAACTGGCGGCGCCGACGCCTGTCCGCGGCCGCCCAGGGCAACCTCCAGGTGGTGCTGATCCTGCTCGGCGCGAACCTGGTGCTGGGTGTGGTCATGCCGGGGATCGACAACGCGGCGCACCTGGGGGGCCTGGCGGCAGGCATCGTGGCCGGTCTGGTGGCCGAGGGCTGGGGGCGCGGGAGGGTCCGGGCCGCGTCGATCGCGGTGGGCCTCACCGCGCTGGCCGCCGCCGGAGCGCTCATGGTCGCCATCCGGATCGCCGGATAGCTCCTAGGCCTTCTTCTCGCTCCCGCGATACGCGATGATCTCGACCTTCTCCAGGGTGACCATCCCCTCGCTGACCATCTCATCGAGGATGGGGATGATCGGCCGGATGCGCTCGTCCGAGTCGACGATCTCGATGACGACGGGCAGATCCTCGGAGAGCCGAAGGATCCGCGCAGTGTGCAGGCGGGAGTCGGCTCCGAACCCTTCGATGCCTCGGAGGACGGTCGCCCCGGCCAGGCCTTCCTTTCGCACCCGTTCCACGATGGCCTGGTAGAGCGGCTTGCCGTGCCAGGAGTCGGATTCCCCCACGAAGATCCGGAGGAGCTTCCCTTCGCCCTCCACCTTCATGTCAGACCATCCTTCCGAGCACGATGCCAACGTACACGGCGACCAGGCCGGCGGCGAGGCTCCCCAGGGCATTGGCGGCGGCGACCAGATATGCGCCGTCCTCGATCAACCGGAGCGTCTCCAGGGAGAAGGTCGAGAACGTGGTGTAGGCGCCCAGGAACCCGATCGTGATGGCCGAACGGATGGCCGGCTCGACGAGGAACCGCTCGGTGGTCACGGTGAACACGAACCCGAGCAGGAGACAGCCACTGGCGTTCACGAGGAAGGTCCCCAGGGGGAAGATCCCGGGCCACCGGGTGCTGACCAACCCTTCGAACAGGTAGCGGGCCATCGCCCCAAGCGCCCCCGCCCCACCGACCAGAGCCGTCCGCACGTGACACCTCCTCCAGATCGGTAGGAGCCATCAGCCGTTCGGCGGTTCAGGCGAGCCCCATCGCCTGCGCGCCTGGAAGGCGCGGCCCCAGGAGCATACGCCTCCGGATCGCTTCGGCCCACTGACCTAGTGGGCGTTGCGGGAGCCTCAGCCGGGGCGGAACGGCGGGAGGCCGTCGCCCTCGTGGCTCAGGTCGCCGGCGCCCAGGGCGTGGCCGATCCGGTTCCAGCCGTCACGGTCCCAGGACTCCACCACGTCCACCACCAGGCCGTCTTGCACGGCGAACACCGTGGGCACGGTCCGGATCCCGTAGGCATCCGACAGTGCGTACGGAGCCTGGTCGGGCACCGAGGAGAACGACGTGTCGTACTCGCGGGCGAAGACCTCGATCTGCTCAGGCGGGTCCTGGGCCACCGCGGTGAACCGGTCGCCGTCGCTCCGGGCCAGCCGCTCGGCGACGGGCGCGGCCATCTGGCACGTGGGGCAGGTCACCTTGTAGAAGAACACTGCCCGGAGTCCCTCGGAGAGATCCGTTCCGGGGATGTCGGGAGCCCGCGTGCCGGGGGCGACCGGTGCCATGCCTCGACCCTACCACCGGGTCCGCGGAACGAACGGCGTCAGCTCGGGTCGCCGATGCCGTACACGGCGCCGCCCCGGGCCCCGACGTAGATCATGCCCTTCCACACCGCCGGCGTGGACTCGATGCAGCCCTCGAGCTTGACCTTCCACAGCTCCTCCGGCTTCTCGGTCGGGTTGGAGACGTCGTAGCCCCGGAGGTTGCCCAGGCAGTCGCCCACGATCAGGACGTCGTCCACGATGACCGGCGAGGTCCACGTGGGGGGCGGCAGCTTGCGCTGCCACAGCTTCTTCCCCGTAGCCCGGTCGACGGCCAGGAGCCGGCCCACGTTCGTGGTCAGGTACACCACGTCTCCGTTGATGCCCGGCGTGGCCCACGCACCGCCGTCGCCACCGCGGCCGGGGATGGCCTTCTTCCACACCACCGGGTCCTTGGACTTGCCGGGGTCGAGCTTCATGAACTGCCCGACCTCCTCCGACCGGGCGTTGAACCGCTCCAGCTCCGCGGCCACGTACAGGAAGCCCTCGTCGTCGATGACCACCGACGCGTCGGTGTCCTCCCCGGTCCAGTACCGGAATACGCGCTTGTGCCTGGTGCCACCTTTCAGCACGTTGCGGATGTCCCACCCCTGGATCAGGCCGCCCGAGTTCCCGAAGTACACCACGCCGTCCCGGAAGGCCACGGAATTCTCGATCGAGACCTCGCGGTCGCCCAGGTCCGCGAACAGCTGGTCGTCGTAGCCGGGGATCATGACCTTGACCTTGGGGTTCACGGTGACCTTCCCCGACGCGTCGTACTTCCGGTTCAGCTTGACCACGTAGAACCAGGAGTTCTCTCCGCCCTCCAGGAGGTAGTCGCCGATGATCAACCCGGAGCTGTCCCAGTCGTCGTTCCACACCCGCTGGGGCGCGGTGTCCGCGCTGAGCTTCCACAGCTCCTCCATCCTCCGGCCCCGGTCCAGGGCCATGATCCGGTAGTAGTTGTCGCGGGAGCCCGAGTACAGCAACGGGAAGCCGTCGGGGTCGCTGGTCACCGTGCCCTTGATGATGTCGCCGGTCTTGAACGGCCGCTTCAGATTCTTGCCGGTCTCACCGTCCACCACATGGAGGGCGCCGTCGTACGCGCCGAACCGGACCTGGGTCTTGCCCTCCCACTCCACCACGTTGGGCTGGCCGGTCCACCCGGTGCCGCACCACACCCGGACCTCGCCCTTGTCGCTGGACTCCCGGCACATCCCCCCCGTGCGCGGGTACCGCCAGAGGATCTCGGGGTCCGTGGGCACCGGGCCCTGCCCGTAGTAGGTCCGGGAGGCGTTGCCCCGGAAGGTGGTCAGGCCGGCGATCTTGGTGTTGATCGGCTGGGGGCCCGTCGGCGAGGGCGAGGGGCTGGGAGTCGGGGCCGCCGGACCGGCCTCCGGGACCAGGGCCGGGCCTCCCCGGCGAGCCGCGGGCCGGGCCTCGCCGGAGCCTCCCAGGAGGTCCAGGCGCCACGCGGCCACGCCGGCGGTCAGCACGGCCAGGGCCCCGACCAGGGCCACGAAGGAGAACCTCGAGCGGCGCCGGCGGACGGCCAGTCGCTCGGTCCGGCTGGTCACGGGGCCATGCTACGAGAGGCGCCGAGCCCGTGCGCAGGGGTCGGTTTGTGCCGATGCACAAAGGACCGGCGGGCCCTGGCGGCGAACCCACAGGCATGCGATCCGCCCCTCAGGCCAGGCGCCTGCTCTGCGCGCTGGCCCTGGTCTCCTCCGTCCTGCCCCTG
>DASWKD010000025.1:0-13440 GCA_036396815.1 Actinomycetota bacterium
CCGCGAATCCCACCGCGGCCTTGGCCAGGTCCCGGGTCCCCAGGTTCGAGGTCATGATGATCACCGTGTTCTTGAAGTCCACGGTGTGGCCCTGCGCGTCGGTGAGGCGCCCGTCCTCCAGGATCTGGAGCAGCGTGTTGAACACGTCGGGGTGGGCCTTCTCGATCTCGTCGAACAGGACCACGCTGAACGGCTTGCGGCGGACGGCCTCGGTGAGCTGGCCGCCCTCCTCGTACCCCACGTAGCCGGGAGGCGAGCCGATCAGCCGGGACACGGTGTGCTTCTCCATGTACTCCGACATGTCGAGCTGGATCAGCGAGTCCTCGTCCCCGAACAGGAACTCGGCCAGGGTCTTGGACAGCTCGGTCTTCCCCACGCCCGACGGGCCCAGGAAGATGAACGAGCCGCTGGGCCGCTTGGGGTCCTTGAGGCCGGCCCGGGTCCGGCGGATGGCCTTGGACACGGCGACCACGGCCTCGGTCTGGTTGACCAGGCGCTTGTGCAGCTCGTCCTCCATCCGGAGCAGCTTCTGGGTCTCCTCCTCGGTGAGCTTGTACACGGGGATGCCGGTCCACAGTGCCAGGACCTCGGCGATCTCCTCCTCGTCCACCTCGGACAGGATGTCGAGCTCGCCGGACTTCCAGTCCTTCTCCCGGCGGGTCCGCTCCTCGATCAGCAGGCGCTCCTCGTCCCGGAGGCCGGCCGCGCCCTCGAAGTCCTGGCCGTCGATGGCCGACTCCTTGCGCATGCGGACCTCGGCGATCTTCTCGTCCACCTCGCGCACGTCCGGCGGGGCGGTCATCCGGCGGATGCGCATCCGCGAGCCGGCCTCGTCGATGAGGTCGATGGCCTTGTCCGGCAGGAACCGGTCGGAGATGTAGCGGTCCGAGAGGTTGGCCGCGGCCACCAGGGCCTCGTCGGTGAACGACACGCGGTGGTGGGCCTCGTACCGGTCGCGGAGGCCCTTGAGGATGTCGATGGTGTGGGCCACGCTCGGCTCGTTGACGTCGATGGGCTGGAACCGCCGCTCCAGGGCCGCGTCCTTCTCCAGGTGCTTGCGGTACTCGTCGCGAGTGGTGGCCCCGATGGTCTGGAGCTCGCCCCGGGCCAGCATGGGCTTGAGGATGCTCGCCGCGTCGATGGCCCCCTCGGCCGCCCCGGCGCCGACCAGCGTGTGCAGCTCGTCGATGAACAGGATGATGTCGCCGCGGGTCTTGATCTCCTTGAGCACCTTCTTCAGGCGCTCCTCGAAGTCGCCGCGGTACCGGGACCCGGCCACCAGCGCGCCCAGGTCCAGGGTGTAGATCTGCTTTCCCTTGAGCGTCTCGGGGACCTCGCCCTTGACGATGTCCTGGGCCAGGCCCTCGACCACGGCGGTCTTGCCCACGCCGGGCTCGCCGATCAGCACCGGGTTGTTCTTGGTCCGCCGCGACAGGACCTGCATCACGCGCTCGATCTCCTTCTCCCGGCCGATCACCGGGTCGAGCTTCGTGTCGCGGGCCAGCTGGGTCAGGTTCCGGCCGAACTGGTCGAGGACCATGGAGCCCTGGGGCGACTGCTCGCCGCCGGGACCGCCGGGCTCCTTGCCGCCGGTGTAGCCGGACAGGAGCTGGATGACCTGCTGGCGGACGCGGTTCAGGTCCGCGCCGAGCTTCTGGAGGACCTGGGCGGCCACGCCCTCGCCCTCGCGGATCAGGCCGAGCAGGATGTGCTCGGTGCCGATGTAGTTGTGGCCGAGCTGCAGCGCCTCGCGGAGCGACAGCTCGAGAACCTTCTTGGCCCGAGGGGTGAACGGGATGTGCCCGGTGGGGGCGGACTGCCCCTGGCCGATGATCTCCTCGACCTGCTGGCGCACGGCCTCCAGGGAGATGCCCAGGGACTCCAGCGCCTTGGCGGCCACGCCCTCGCCCTCGTGGATCAGGCCGAGCAGGATGTGCTCGGTCCCGATGTAGTTGTGGTTCAGCATGCGGGCCTCTTCCTGGGCCAGGACGACGACCCGGCGGGCCCGATCGGTGAAGCGCTCGAACATATCCAACTCCCATGGGGCCGAACAACGCCGGCCCCCGTTGGGCCTTACCGGGGATCCACGGACTCCGTCCTACCCCCGAAAGCCGACGCTCCCGACGCTCCCGCCGGTCGCGCCTTCCCGCTTGCGATGATACCACCGGCCCCCGTCACCGCTTCCGAACGGCGCCGGGACCCGATCCCTTCACCAGGAACCTTCCACGCCCGTGGCCTGGCTCCTGCTTCCTTCTTCGGCACGGGCGGCCCTCAGGATGAGTCCCGACGGCCAGAACCGCCCGGCCTGCGGCACCCTGGTCCCAACGGCCGACACCGGATGGCCACAACAGCCCAGCCCGAATCTGTCCCTTCTCGGCATTGTGAGCATCCCCGTGCCAGCCGAAACTCATGACATGACCCAACCCCCCATGCGAGAGGACGAGCGTCACGCCCTGGCCGCCGAGCTGGAAAGCGGGATCATGCAGCTGGTGGCGGGCAACCTGTTCCGCTACGACGCCGTCCGCTCGCTCCTGGACGAAGGCCGCATAGCGGAAGCCTCGGACCTGCTGGAGGAGGCCGTGCGGACCCAGCGCCTCCTGATGGCCGAGCTCCGGACCATGCAGGCCCGGCTCCGGCCGGACGCCATACCGGTCACCCCTTGACGGGCTCCCAGCCTTCCTCCTCCTCGGCATCCAGGCGCTTCTTGACCGAGCCGGTGGCCTTCTTGACGCCCTCCTCCACCACGTGCAGGCCCTTCTCGGCGCCGGCCTCGACCGCCTCCCGGCCCCGGCTCATCACGCCCTGCATGGTGGGGTTCCCGGTGAACCGCTGCCAGGCGGCCTTGATCTCCTCGTAGCGCTCCCGGCCGGCCTTGGCGCCCAGCACGTAGCCGATCCCCACACCTACGATCAACCCTCGCTTGAATCCCATGGGTCCTCCTTCCGGTCCGGTGCGACTCTACCCCCTGGGCCGTGACGCCATCCCGGCCGGAGGATGTCGTACCCTCCCGGTAGGGTTCGCCGCATGCCCCGAGGAGGTGGACCATGGCGACCCAGCCGAAGACGACCGGCCTCACCTACGCGGACCTGGAGCGGTTTCCCGAGGACAACCTCCGGCGGGAGCTCATCGACGGAGAGCTCATCGTGACGGCGGCTCCTGCGCCGCGGCACCAGGACGCGGTGCTGGAGCTCGGGGCACGTCTCCTCGCGTACACCAAGGAGCACGGCGGCAAGGTGTACGTGGCTCCGACCGACGTCTTCCTCTCCGACCGGGACGTGGTCGAGCCGGACGTGCTGTTCCTCCGAGCCGAGCACGTCTCCCGGGTGGAGGAGAAGCTGATCCGGTCGGCGCCCGACGTTGTGGTGGAGGTCTCCTCGCCCTCCACCCGGCGGCTGGAGCTGGTCCGCAAGCGCGAGCTGTACGAGCGGTTCGGCGTTCCCGAGTACTGGTACGTGGACCTCGACGCCGACCGGATCGAGGTCCACCGCCTGGGCGAGGGGCGGTACGGCCCGCCCCGGCTCCTCGGGCGGGGCGAGGTCCTGGAGAGCCCCCAGATCCCGGGCTTCTCGATCGGCGTGAGCGACGTGCTTGGCACGGACTGACCTCGGGGCACCCTCGGCTACGATGGGTGCATGACAGACACGTTCGGTCCCAACACGTGGCTGGTGGACGAGATGTACCGGCGGTACGTGGAGGATCCCTCGTCGGTTGACGAGGCCTGGGCCGAGTTCTTCGAAGGCTACCGCCCCCGGACCGAGGCGCCCGCGGCGGCCCCGGAAGCGGCCGCGCCCGCCGTTCAGCCCGCCGAGGACCTGCCGGAGGGCGCGGCGCCGCTCACCGGCGCCGGAGCGCTGATCGCCAGGAACATGACGGCCAGCCTGGCCGTGCCCACCGCCACCTCGATCCGCACGGTCCCCGCCCGCCTGCTGGAGGAGAACCGCCGGATCATCAACCGCCACCTCGGCGAGCGCGGGAAGGTCAGCTTCACCCACCTGATCGGCTGGGCGGTGGTCTCGGCGTTGGAGACCGTGCCGGCCATGAAGCGCAGCTACGCCGAGACCGGCGGGAAGCCGCACGTCGTCACCCACCGGGGCACCTCCCTGGGCTTGGCGGTGGACGTGGAGCGCGAGGACGGGACCCGGACGCTCCTGGTCCCCAACATCAAGGACGCCAACGCCATGGACTTCGAGTCTTTCTGGCGGGCGTACGAGGACGTGATCCGCCGGACCCGGGCCAACAAGCTCACCCCCGACGACTTCGCCGGGACCACGGCCACCCTGACCAACCCGGGCACGATCGGGACCCAGCTGTCGATCCCCCGGCTGATGCAGGGCCAGGGCGTGATCGTGGGGGTGGGCCGGGTGGACCTGCCCACCTCGCTCCGCGGAGCCGACCCCGCGGCGCTGGCCGAGATCGGGGTGGGCAAGGAGATCGGGCTGACCAGCACGTACGACCACCGGGTGATCCAGGGCGCGGAGAGCGGCGCGTTCCTGGCCCAGGTCGAGCGCCTGCTCCTGGGCGAGGACGGCTTCTACGACGACATCTTCGCCAGCCTGGGTGTGCCCCACGAGCCGGTCCGGTGGACCGAGGACCGCACGGCCGCCGCCCCCGACGCCGACCGGAAGCAGGCCGCGGTCCTTCGCCTGGTCAACATGTACCGGGTCCGCGGCCACCTGATCGCCGACATCAACCCCCTCGGGAACGAGGACGTCCTGGCCCACCCGGAACTCGACCTGGAGGACAACGGCCTGAGCGTGTGGGACCTGGATCGCCGCTTCCTGATGGACCCCGAGAGCGAGCCCCGAGCCCTGCGGGAGATCCTCAAGGTGCTCCAGGCCTCGTACTGCGGGAGCGTGGGCATCGAGTACATGCACATCCAGTCGCCCGAGGAGAAGCGGTGGATCCGCGACCGGGCGGAGGGCGCCGACCACGCGCTCCCGGTGGAGGACAAGCGCCACCTGCTGGAGCGGCTGAACGCGGCCGAGGCCTTCGAGCGGTTCCTGCACACCAAGTACGTGGGACACAAGCGCTACGGGCTGGAGGGCGCGGAGTCGCTGATCCCCATGCTGGACGCCCTGCTGGAGGAGGACGTGCGTGGCGGCGGCGAGCGCGTGGTGATCGGGATGGCTCACCGGGGCCGGCTCAACGTGCTGGCCAACATCGTGGGCAAGAGCTACCACCGGATCTTCCGAGAGTTCGAGGGCGACGTGGACCTCGAGTCGATCCAGGGCTCGGGCGACGTGCAGTACCACGTGGGCACGGCCGGCAAGTACCAGGTCCGGTCGGGAGAGACGGTGGCCGTGGAGGTGGTGTCCAACCCCAGCCACCTGGAGGCCGTGAACCCGGTGGTCCAGGGGATCGCCCGGGCCGCGCAGTTCCGGATCGGGGACGCCGATCGGTCCCGGGTCCTGCCCGTCACCCTGCACGGCGACGCGGCGTTCGCCGGCCAGGGCGTGGTGGCCGAGACCCTGAGCATGAGCCAGCTGCCGGGCTTCGCCACCGGGGGGACGGTGCACGTGGTGATCAACAACCAGCTGGGGTTCACCACCCCGCCCTCGGCCGCCCGGTCCAGCACGTACGCCACCGACGTGGCCCGGATGATCCAGGCCCCGATCCTCCACGTGAACGGCGACGACCCCGAGGCCTGCGTGTGGGTGATGCGCCTGGCCCTGGCGTACCGGCAGGCCTTCCACAAGGACGTGGTTGTGGACCTCTTGTGCTACCGCCGGTTCGGCCACAACGAGGCCGACGACCCCAGCTACACCCAGCCCGTGATGTACCGCACGATCGAGGACAAGCGCCCGGTGCGCAAGATCTACATGGAGCGCCTGATCAACCGGGGCGACATCACCCTGGAGGAGGCCGAATCCGCCCTCAAGGACTACCGCGGGCGGCTGGAGCAGGCCTTCGACGAGGTCCAGGAGACCCGCCCGCCGGAGCCCTCGGACCTGCCGGCCAGCCGGCCCACCGGGGTCCTGCCGCCGGTGGAGACCGGCGTGGACCGGGAGACGCTGGACCGGATCGTGGCCGGGGTCACCTCGTGGCCCGAGGGGTTCACGCCCCACCCCAAGCTGGCCAAGCAGCTCGAGAAGAGGCGGACGATGCTGGCCGAGGATCAGGTGGACTGGTCCATGGCCGAGGCCCTGGCCTTCGGCTCGCTGGTCCTGGAGGGCGTGCCCGTACGGCTGTCCGGGCAGGACTCCCGGCGGGGCACGTTCAGCCAGCGCCACGCCCTGCTGGTGGACCACGAGACCGGCCATGAGCACTACCCGCTGGCCTCGCTCTCCGAGGACCAGGCCAGCTTCGTGATCTTCGACAGTCCCCTCAACGAGTTCGCCACGCTGGGGTTCGAATACGGGTACTCGGTGGAGGTGAAGGATGCGCTGGTCCTGTGGGAGGCCCAGTTCGGCGACTTCTTCAACGAGGCCCAGGTCATCGTGGACCAGTTCCTGGTGGCCGGCGAGGACAAGTGGGGCCAGACCAGCGGGCTGGTCCTGCTGCTGCCCCACGGGATGGAGGGCCAGGGCCCGGAGCACTCCAGCGCCCGGGTGGAGCGGTTCCTGACGCTGTGCGCCAACGACAACATGCAGGTGGCCGCGCCCACCACGCCGGCCCAGTTCTTCCACCTCCTGCGCCGTCAGGTGAAGCGCGACGTCCGCAAGCCGCTGGTGGTCCTGACGCCGAAGTCGTTCCTCCGCCTGCCCGCCGCCCGGAGCGCCGGGGCGGACCTCGTCTCGGGCTCGTTCCGGGAGGTGCTCCCGGACGAGGGGGTTTCAGCAGACGACGTGACCGGCGCCCTCCTGTGCACCGGCAAGGTGTTCTACGACCTGGCCGAGGCGCGGCGGCCGGAGGTCGCCGTGATCAGGGTGGAGCAGCTGTACCCGTTCCCCGAGCGTCAGATCCTGGACGCGCTGGGTGCATACCCGAACCTCCGCGAGGTCCGCTGGGTCCAGGAGGAGCCCGAGAACATGGGCGCGTACTCCTTCGTGCACGCCCGCCTGCACGGGGTGCTGCCGGAAGGCATCACGTTCAGCCACGCCGCGCGGCCCGAGAACAGCGCCCCCGCCAGCGGCAGCCACAACGTCCACAAGGAGCAGCAGGCCGCGCTGATAGCCAGGACCTTCGACGGCCTCTAGCGAGCCTCAGCTCCCGGCTGCCCAGGGGGGAAGTGGATCGCCCGGGCTCAATACCGAAAGCACATGGAACACACGCCCGCCCGTGGGGTACTCCTCAACAACGTACCGAACGTCAACCTCGAATGCTCTGTTGCCCTCCGTAAACCGGATCTGCCCGGCGCCGAACTCTCCTTCAGGGCTGTCGGCGTGCGCGAGGGTGAAACGAGCGAACTCACCTACGAACAGCTCAGACGAATGCCGCTCGGCCCACCATGGGATCCACCCGTCAGGATCGTGCACGCCGAAGTCTTGAGCGTCGCTCTGCGACCCACTGTTCGAGTTCCTCAAGGGGCACGACTTCCTGGGGAGGCGGTGGACCGGATCGAATCTCAGCGATCCTCCGAGCATAGTAGCGCTTGAGGGCCACGTCCTCTGACCGCTGCAATCGTTCCTCGCGCATGACCGGCCTCTCTCCCACGTCCGTCCCCGGAGCTTAGTCTCGATCGCTGACGAACGTATGTTCGACCGTATCGAACTTTCCCCAGCTTTTCAACAGAACTGCTCGGGCATCTGCGCTGGTGACTGTAAACGGATGTGAGACCTTCGAGCGGGAGTACAGGCAGCCTCAAGGGTGGATTCTGGCGATCTCGTGTCCCCTCACGAGTTTTGGCGAGTCAATGTCTCAACCTGTGCCGGGGTCAAGGTGAGGATCACTCCCAACGACGATGCCTATGAGGACACGGAATCATCAGGACTGACCCCAGGCGCGGCGCGTGTGGTGAGCGAGGTGAGGTCCGATCCTCCCCCGAAAGTTGGACGCCTTGGACGCGTTGGTCGCCCTGGCCGCGCTCTGCGCCGACAGGCGGTATGTATGGCATCACGTATGTTACCGTGCGGGAGTGATCAGGACGACGATCTACCTGCCCGAGGACGTGAAGCGGGCCCTGGAGCGGCTGGCCCGCCGTCGAGGGGTGACCGAGGCGGCGATCATCCGCGAAGCCGTCGGCGGCCTGCTGGAGGCCGAACGGCCTCGGCCCACGCTCCCCCTGTTCGAGAGCGGAGATCCCACCCTCGCCGAGCGGGTGGACGAGGCCCTGGGCGGATACGGCGAGTGATCGTCCTGGACACGAGCGGCCTCTTGGCGGCGGTCGACTCCTCCCAGCGCCACCATCAGGCGGCTCGGGGCGCGCTCGAGGCCGATGACGGGCCGTTCCTCCTGAGCCCCTTCGTGCTCGGCGAGCTCGACTACCTCGTATCTCGGAACGTGGGGAACCGCGCGGCGCTGGCCCTCTTGGAGCAAGTGGCCGGTGGCGCCTACCGCCTGGAGCCCTTCGGAGCCCAGGACGTGGATGCGGCCGCAGGGCTGATACGGCGCTACGCGAGCCTGGACCTCGGCCTGGCCGACGCCTCGATCGTCGTGCTGGCTGCTCGGGCCGGCACCATCCGGCTCCTCACCCTCGACGAGCGCCACTTCCGGGCGGTGCGACCCTTGAAGGGCCGGTCGTTCAAGCTCCTTCCGGCCGACGCCTGACTCTCACCCTGTCGGCGAAGGACCGGGGACCGGAACCTCCTGGTCGAGGAGGGTCTGGGCCAGGATCCTGGTCACGGCCAGGTCGCGGGTCTCGGGGTTGAGTTGCACCGAATCCAGGGCCACCAGACGGGGCGGGGTGCCGTCCAGGTACAGGATCTCCGCGGAGATGGGCTTGACCACGCCCTCGGGGAACGGGTCGAAGCCGCCCGCGCCCGTGGTGCCGGCGCGTATGTAGATGGTGCCCTGGCGGGCCCGGGCGTCGAACCGGTGGAAGTGCCCGCTGAGGACCAGGGGCACCAGGCCGGCCACGGGCTGGGCCAGGCGGTCGTCGTGAACGGCCAGGACGTCGGCCGGAGGGTCGGCCTGCCCCAGCTGGAAGGCCAGCTCCCGGCCGTGAGCCTCCAGGATGGCCAGCCGGCCCTCCTCCGAGGCTCGCTCGGGATTGGCCGGCGTGAACTCCGGGTCCGGCACGCCGAAGATCCGGAGCCCGGCCACGTCGGCGGCTTCTCCGTCCAGCACGGTCACGCCATCGATGGCCGCCAGCTCGGCCGCGGTGCCCGGCGAGTCGTGGTTCCCTCGCACGAACACGTACGGCACCCCGAACTGCGGGATCCGGTCCAAGACCGTCCGCTCGGCCGGGGAGTTGAACGAGGTGATGTCGCCGGTGTCGATCACCAGGTCCACCTGGAAAGCGCCGGCCAGCTGCTGGGCCACGTCCATGCCCACAGGCGAGGCGTGCACGTCGGAGATGTGCAGGGCCACCACCCGGCTCTGCGACGGGACGGGAGCCGACACCACGCCGTACGCGCGCACGGCCCCGGACACGATGCGCTCCAGGTCCGCCCGGAACACCTCCAGCCGGCCGGGGGCCTCGCGGATCGGCCCCAGCAAGCGAGGAGCCTCGGTCAGTGAGCCGGTGAAGGTGGGCTGCTCGAACGCCTCGGGGCGGAACGTGCTCCGGGCCACCACGGCTCCGGACACCGCGACCATCAGGGAGGCCAGACCCGCGCCGAGGACCGGCCGCCACCGCAGGCGGAAGACGGCGAAGCCGGCCAGGAGCCCGCCGAGCACCGCGATCAGCAGCGCCCGCCGGGCGTGGCCGGCCACTGCGGCGCGGGCGCCGTCCTCCACCAGCTCGATCAGGCCGTCGGTCCCTCGCTCCTCGAGCAGGTCCGAGGCCTCCTGGGGGCGAACCTCGTTCAGGCGAGCGGTGAGGTGGATGGGCGAGGTGTGCGTGTCCGCCAGGACCCGGCCGAACGGCGGGAGGCCGATCTCGGTGATGCCCGTGCCGGGACGGGCGAACACATCCACCCGGAACGGGCCCACGTCGTACCGGAGAGGCCCCACGGCCAGCACGGCCATCCATCCGCCCAGCGCGCCCACGGCGGCCACGGCGGCGACGGGCCGGAGGACGGCCAGGACCCGGCGCATCATCCGCCCCGCCCCTCGGTGATCCCGTGGCGCGACCGGGGGTACTTGGGGCTGGGCTGGGGGTCCCTCCACCGGGGGAAGAACACCCGCTTGTCCCGGTCCAGGATCACGGTCCGCTGGCCGTCGTAGGTGAAGGTCCGCATCAGCGGGCGCCAGTGCGGCGGGTCGGTGGGCCACGGGTCGCCCGGGTCGCCGGGGACGGGGACCGTGAACAGGCCCAGCTGGCTGTCGTCGATCAGGACGTGGTCGTCGGGGCCCAGGCGGATGGGCAGGCCCGCGTAGGCCTCGTCCCGGAAGGACTCCAGGGCCCGGACCAGGTTCCGTCCGCCGGCCCGGTCCAGGGCTTCGGCCACCAGGCGCACGGCGTCGTAGCCCTCCTGCTCGGGGGCGCCGGGAAGGCGGCCGAACCGGGCCTGGAACCGGTCCCGGAACGCCCCGACCCGGGGGATGGGCTCCGCCCACCCGGCCCACGTGTACGGGGCCACGGCCACCGTGCCCGGCGGCGCGTCCTCCAGGTCCAGGCCGCCGACCCCCGCGGCCAGCGGCTCCCCGGCCGTCCGGATGGTGGCCGCCACCGAGATCACCGCGTCGGCGTCCGGGCGGAGGCGGAGGCCCTCCTCGCGGCCGGCCTGGGTCAGGGCCCGGCGTTCCGTGGCCCGCTGGTCGCCGTACACCGGGCGGGCGGTGCGGATGCCCTGATCGGTGACCAGGTACTTGGCCAGGACCCGGGCCTCCCACAGCATGGGCGTGGACACCTGGAACACGGACCGGTACAGCCGGCGCGACGAGTACAGGTCGGCGCCCAGCAGGAGGATGGCCTTCCCCGAGACCTCGACGTCCAGCCTGGCCCGGACCAGGGCCTCGGCGTCTCCCACCATCAGGACCGCCGGCGACGGCTCATCCAGCGCGTCATCCAGGGTGGGCGCGGTACCCAGCGTCACGTCCTCCTCCTCAGCGGCCAGGCGCATGCCGTCGAGGTACCCGGGATCCGACCCCACCACGGTCAGGTCGGCGGGCCCGGCCGGCGCCGGCGACGGGCTCGGTGTCGGCCCCGGGACCGGCGGTGACGCGGTGGTGCACGCGCACAGCAGGGCCAGGGCGGCGGCCCGCCGCACCGGCTACCCCTCCGGGCGGAGGGTGGGGAACAGGATCACCTCGCGCAGGCTGGCCGCGTCGGTGAGGATCATCAGCAGGCGGTCGATCCCCAGGCCCATCCCTCCGGCCGGCGGCATGCCGTGCTCCAGGGCCACCAGGAACACCTGGTCGAATGGGTGGGTCTCCTCCTCACCGGCGGCCTTCTGCTCGGCCTGGAGCTCGAACCGGGCCCGCTGCTCGTCGGGGTCGGTGAGCTCCGAGTACGCCGGCGCGATCTCCACCCCGCCCATAATCAGGTCGAAGTGCTCGGTGAGCCGGGGGTCGTCGCGGTGCGGGCGGGCCAGCGGGGAGACCTCGCGCGGGAAGTCCATCACGAAGGTCGGCGCGATCAGGGTCTCCTCGACCAGCTTCTCGAACAGCTCGAGGATCATCTTCCCGGGCCCCCACGCGGGGTCGAAGCTCACGCCGTGCTTGGCAGCCACCTTCTGGATGTCGACCACCGACGTGTCCAGCGACAGCGGGTGCCCCGCGGCCTCCGAGGCCAGCTGGACCAGCGTGGCCTTCCGCCACGGCTGGGCCAGGTCGACCTGGGTGCCCCGCCAGGTGAACGTGAGCGAGCCGTTCACGGCCTGCGCGGCGGCCTTCACCAGGGCCTCGGTGAGGGCCATCATGTCCTCGTACGAGGCGAACGCACGGTACGCCTCGAGCATCGTGAACTCGGTGTTGTACTTCGGCGACAGCCCCTCGTTGCGGAAGTTGCGCCCGATCTCGTAGACGCGGTCCAGCCCGCCGACCAGCAGTCGCTTGAGGAACAGCTCGGGGGCGATGCGCAGGTACAGGGGGATGCCCAGCGTCTCGTGGTGGGTGACGAACGGCCGGGCCAGGCCGCCGCCGGGGACCGCCTGGAGGATCGGGGTCTCGACCTCCAGGTAGCCCTCGCCGTCCAGGTGGGCCCGCATCGCGGCCAGCAGGCGGGCCTTGGCCCGGGCCCGCTCCCGGGCTTCCTCGTTCGTGGCCAGGTCCAGGTAGCGCTGGCGCATCCGGGCCTCGACGTCCTTCAGTCCGTGCCACTTCTCCGGCAGCGGCCGGAGCGACTTGGTGAGCAGGGTGAGCGTGGCGGCGCGGACCGACAGCTCGCCGCGCTTGGTGGTGACCACCTGGCCTTCCGCGCCCAGCCAGTCGCCGAGGTCCAGGTCCTCCAGGGCCACGTAGGCCTCGGGGCCGAGGGTGTCCTCGGCCAACATCAGCTGGATGTCGCCGGTGGCGTCGCGGAGGACGCCGAACGACAGCTGGCCATGTCGGCGAAGGGCGACCAGGCGCCCGGCCACCCGGACCGTGACCCCGGTCTCGGCGCCGGGCTCCAGGTCCTGGTGCTCCTGGTGGAGGGCGGCGGCCGTGGCGTCGGGATCGAAGCGGAGCGCGAAGGGCTCCACCCCGGACGCCCGGAGGCGCTCCAGCTTCTGCCGGCGGACGGCCAGGACGTCCTCGGGACGCTCGGCGTCGGTCACCGGGCGGCGTTCCGCTCGTACACCAGGCGCAGACCCTCCAGGGTCAGCCACGGCTCGTGGTGATCGATCGTCGTGCACTCCCCGATCACGACCTCGGCCAGGCCGCCGGTGGCCACCACCGTGGGCTCGCCGAGGTCCTTTGCCATGCGCTCCACCATGCCGTCCACCAGCGCCGCGTAGCCGTAGATCAGGCCGGACTGCACGCTCTCCACGGTGTTCTTGCCGATCACCGAGCCGGGGGCGACCAGCTCCACCCGGGGCAGGCGGGCGGTCTCCCGGTACAGGGCCGCCGCGGAGATCTGGAGGCCGGGGGCGATGACACCGCCCAGGTAGGCGCCGTCCTCGGACACGGCGTCGAACGTGGTGGCCGTGCCGAAGTCCACCACGATGGCCGGCCCGCCGAACCGCTGGTGCGCGGCCAGGGCATTGACGATGCGGTCCGCGCCGACCTCCTTCGGGTTGTCGGTGAGCACCGACACCCCGGTCTTCACCCCAGGCTCCACGATCACCGCCGGGAAGCCGAAGTACCGGTCCACCATGTCCCGCACGGCCTGGGTGGCCTGCGGGACCACGCTGGACACGACCACGCCGGTCACGTTGCGGTCGAACGACAGGTCCTGGTGCTCCAGGAGCCCGCCGAACAGCAGGGCCAGCTCGTCGGCGGTCCGCTCGGGCACGGTGGACAGGCGCCAGTGCCAGGCCAGGTCCTCTTCGCGGAAGACCCCCATCACGGTCTCGGTGTTCCCGATGTCCACGGCCA
>DASWKD010000026.1:0-1825 GCA_036396815.1 Actinomycetota bacterium
TGACCAGGGAGCCGGCCACCTCCCAGTCCACGGTGCCGATCCCCCAATGGGCCAGGGCCGCCGCCGAGACCAGGACCGCCCCGTGCACCACGTCGATCCCCACCAGCTGTGAGCCGGGCCGCTTGCGGGTGACCAGGAGGAGCACGGCCATGATCAGCGTGCCGCTGCCCACGGAGGTCAGCCCGAGGAGAAAGCCGACCAGGAGGCCCAGGGCCGAGGTCAGCGGGCCCTTGTTCCGTTCGAGGACCGGGGAGCGGGGCTTGGTGCTCCCTCGCATCTGCTTGCCGAACAGCAGGCTGGCCGCGGTCAGCATCAGCATGACGCCCAGCAGGCGCGTGACCAGCTCGTCGGCCAGGTCCCCTCGCTCGCCGAGCTGGTGCAGGACCCATACGCCGAGGAGCGAGCCGGGGATGCTGCCCACCGCCAGCCGGCGAACCACCCGGAGGTCTACCGACCCCTGGCGGGCGTGAGCCAGGCCGCCGACCAGCTTGGTCACCGCCGAGTACGCCAGGTCCGTGCCCACGGCGACCACCGGGCGAAGGCCCGCGATGATGATAAGGAAGGGCGTGGTCAGGCTCCCCCCACCCATCCCGGTAAGCCCGATCAGGATCCCGACGACCAGGCCGGCCAGCATCAGGCCGGGGGTCACCGACGCCTCCCCACCAGCCACCGGAGCGGTATCAGCCATCGACGGACATAAGAGGTCCGATTCCCCTCCCCGGCCCGCCAGGCCAGGAACTCGCGGGAGGGCAGGACGAGCGCCCGGAGGTAGGCGGCCTTGGCCCGGACCCCCGTGATCGCCGACAGCCCCACCCGGGCCGTCCCCCCCCGGCCCCGGCGGTCGGTGGTGTAGGCCAGGATGGCCCGGCGCTCGCGGCGGCCGGTCGGTCCGACCAGCGCCCTGCGGGCCTCGACCGGCCACGGCGCCCCGAACAGGGAGGCGGCCAGGGTCATCGCATGCCGGAACACGGGGCGCATCCGCCACCGGGTGGCCCAGTCCTCGATCACGGCCCAGTCGACCTTCCCCTCGGCGGCGATCTGGACCACGTCACGCACGGGCATGCGCATCGGCACGCGCAGGCCCAGCGAGGCGTGGAGGCAGGCGTGGAAGAAGGCGCCGGTGTCGTCCAGGCGCCGGAGGTCCATCCCCCCAAGGGCGAACCACACGCTCCGCTCGAACAGCTCGTCGGGGTCGAGCCACAGCCCGAACGCGCCGGGAGCCAGGGTCCGGTGGACGTCGGCCTCGAACCCGTCGTCGCTCTCGAACGTGGCACCCTTCCCGAACCGGCGGGTGAAGCCCGAGCGCGGCTCCGGCTGCTTGCGGCGCAGGCCGAGGCCGGTCAGCAGGTCCATGGCCCGGTCCCATTCCCGGCCCCGGATCAGGATGTCGATGTCCCCGAAGGCCCGCCACGACGGATCCGGATAGAAGGTGTGCGCGACGGCCGGTCCCTTGACCACCACGGAGGGGATCCCGGCCTCCTCAAGCGCCTCGGTCACGGCCAGGAGGCGGCGCTCCAGGGCCAGATCCTGGAGCATCCACTGCCGATGGCTGTGCTCCAGCCGATCCCGCACGACGCTGGGGGCCTCGAGCGAGCCGTCGCCGATCGCGGCCAACGCCATGCCGGCCAGACGCTGACTGATCACGTCCGAGGCGAACATCGCCGCGTCCTCGGCCCGTACCGCGAGCGTGCCGGCCGTCCCCATCTCGGGGAGCTCGAACCCGGCGACCCACCGGACCGCGGCCTGGACCCGATCCTCAATCATCAGCGTCGGCCACTTCATCGATCAGGCGGCGGCGGTGGAGGTCGGCGAGCAGATCCGAGAC
>DASWKD010000027.1:0-1759 GCA_036396815.1 Actinomycetota bacterium
GGGCACGGGCTGATGCGCGAGGTGGTGGCCCTGCTGGCCGAGGACTTCGGAGCCAGCTCCCAGCGGCCCTTCGAGAGCTCGGTGGACTTCACCATGACGTTCGAAGGCATGGCCCGGTGCAAGGCTCGTCGCCAACTCTACCTGGTGGACGCGTGCCGGCAGGTCATGTCTTCGACCCTGGACCTGCGACGCATCGACGCCACCGCGCTGATCACCGGGACCTTCAAGCGGGACGGCCACCGGGACGCCCCCATCCTGTACGCCTCGGCCGAGGATGACAGGGCCTACGCTCTGCCGGGACACCCGACCCGGATGGCCGAGGCCCTGGTTCGAGGCCTGTCCGGCCTGGGGAGCGAGCGAGTGGGCGGCCGGTGGACGATCACGGTCCGCAAGCTTCTCCAGACGGTGGCCGAGATCATCTCGCGGGAGAATGCACCCCAGGCGCCCATGCAGCAGCCCAGGGTGGAAGGCGAAGGCAGCGACCTGCCCACCCCCCTGCACTATCCGAAGGAGGCTCCCGAGGTCGGGGTCACGGTGGGGTGCCGGCCCGACCAGGCCACCGGGGCAGCCGAGCTTTCGCTCACCGCGGTGCGCAACCCGTCCCAGAAGCACCGGCGCAAGCCGGACCCCGACCCCTGGAAGCTCAACGTGGCCCCCGGCGACTACGACGTGACCGCGCGCTTCCCCGGAGGTGAGTTCGCGGACAGCCTGCCGGAGCAGCTCCTGGCCCTCCCCCCCTTCGCCGACCACTGGGTGGTGGTTGAGTGACGTCCCGCCTTCGGATCCGGCTGGGCGACTACGCGGGGATGGCCACCGGGGCGCCCGTGGTCTGCTCGGTGCTCACCGAGGACCTGGACCTGTTCCGGGACGTGGCCGTCCCCGTGGGAGGCCACAAGGAGATGGACGTCTCCCCCGGCACCTACCTCGTCCGGGCCCGGCTCCCCTCCGGGGCCGCGTTCTCCACCCGGGCGGTGGCCCGGCCGGATGACATCGCCGAGGTCGACCTGGGCCGGGTCGGGTCGCCCCACGAGTGGCTGGAGCTCCAGGCGCTCATCGGAAGCGTGGAAGCCCAGCATCCCGGAGCCGCTCCTCTTGCCGCCGAGACGCCGCTCCTCCCGGCGTGGATCCGGCAGTGGGGCCGGAACGGGGCGGGCTGGGAAGTCCGGCCCTTCGAGCCGGCCCGGGTGGAGTCGGAGGGATACGCCGTCCTGGGGATGGACGCCTCCGGAGAGGAGCGGCGGCTCCTCCAGCTTGGGGGCGAAGAGGTGCCGTGGCGGCTGGTGGCCGTCCCCCCGTCCCCTGAGGTCGACGTGCTGATCCGCCGGTCCCCCGAAGGCACCGTGGACGTCTCCGTGGCCACCACCGATCGCCGCGCGGAGATGCTGCTCGGGTACCTGTCGCACGGGCGCATCGGGTTGGCCGGGGTGATCGCCGACCGGGACGCTCCTCGCTTGCCCCTTGACGGAGGCGACGCGGATCCGGCGGCCGCGGCCATCTTCGGCTATTACCTCCTGAGGACCGGCCCCCAGCACAGCATGCTCGGGTGGACGGGGACCCTGGCCGACCGGTTCCCCTCCCTGCCCGACGGCTCCGTCATCGATGGGTGGGCCCACCTCCGGGCCACGGATCCGCCCGACCTGACCCGGGGCCGGGCGCGGCTGCTGGAGGCCGCCGGGCGCGGGGTTCCCGCCTACACCGAGGGGCTCCGCCTCCTCTTCCACGGCCTCCGCCTGTTCGGGCAGGAGGACCCGGACGATGC
>DASWKD010000028.1:0-4926 GCA_036396815.1 Actinomycetota bacterium
CAGAACAGCGCGCCGAGGTTCGGGGTGGTGGTGGGCCGGAGGCGGCGGGTGCTGGTGGCCCCGCCGCCGCGACGGGCCTCGTACTCCGCGCCCGAGGCGAGCTCCACGATGCACCCGTAGGACACGTCCCCGATCGTGGGCCGGCCGTACGGCGCCACGGCGATGCTGACGCACGAGGTCTCGAAGCCCGCCGCGGCCGGCCTGGTGCCGTCGATCGGATCCACCAGGAACAGGCTCCGCGGCCGGCCCCGGACCGTGAGGCCCTCGTCCTCGGTGAAGAAGGCCACGTCGGGGCGGCCGGCGAACGCCTCGACCACCACGCGCTCCGCCGCGGCATCGATCGCGTAGGTGGGATCGCCGCCGTGGGCGGTCCCCACACGATCCCGGGCGCCGGGCGTTCCCATCAGCGGGAGGACGGCCTCGCGGACCCGGCGGGCCAGGTCCAGGGCGAAGGACTCATCCATCCACGGCCTCCCGGTACACGGCCTCCACCCGGTCGGCCACCGTGTCCCAGGCGTAGCGCTCGGCCCGGGCCCGGCCGGCCGACGAGAGGCGCTTGGCCAGGTCGGCATCGTCCAGGACCCGGGCCAGGGCGGCCGCGGTGAGCTCGGGGCTTGACGGGGGGACAAGCAGGCCGTCCACGTCGTCGCGGACCACCTCGCGGTACCCGGGGATGTCGGTGGCCACCACCGGGAGGCCCGCGGCCATGGCCTCCACCAACACGATGCCGAAGCTCTCTCGCCCCACGGACGGCGCGCAGAACACCTCGCACCCCGCGTGGTACGGGGGAAGATCGGAGTGGGACACGGTGCCCAGCATCGTGATGCGTTCCCGGACCTGGGCGGAGACGCCCCGCACCGCCCCCCGCTCCGGGCCATCGCCCGCCACCACCAGGCGCGCGTCCGGGTGGGACTCCAGGAGGCCGGCCAAGGCCCGGACCATGACCCGGAAGCCCTTCCGGGGGTCGAGCCGGTTCACGAACAGCACCCGGCGGCCCTCGGGCAGATCGGCGGGCTCAGCGGCGGCGAAGGGCTCGATCTCCACACCGTTGGGGATGATCCGCACGGCCCCACCGGGGAACCGGCGAGACACGAAGTCCGCGGCCGCCTCGGACACCGCGATGCGCACGACCAGCCGCCGCCACACCCCGGCCAGGATCGGCGCGGCCAGGGTGAACAGCGGCGAGCGGTCGGCGTAGGCGTGGAACGTGGCCACGACCGGGACCTCGGCGGCACGCGCCGCGAACATCGACGCCCCGGGGACCAGGGGCTCGTGGGCGTGGATCACATCGGGGGCGAACCCGGCCAGGGCCCGGCGGACCAGCCGGGCCGAGGACGGCCACGGGCTGACCGGGGCCACCGACCGGTTGATGCGGACCCGCACCGGCCGCCCTGCCCAGGCGATCGACGGGTCCGGGGCTCCGGAAGGCGCCACGATCAGCACGTCGTGGCCTCGGTCGCGCATCCGGCCGGCCAGCTGTCGCACGTGGACCTGGACCCCGCCCGGGGCGTCCCAGGCGTAGGGGCAGGCCAGGGCGATCCTCATCCGTCGTCCCAGGCGGGCTGGAACATGTGCCACTGGGTGGGGAAGGCGCTGATGTCCCGCTCGAACTCTCTTGCCAGAGCCCTGGTCAGAGTGGTCACGTCCTCCCGCATGTTCCCGGTCCGCTCGATCTCCAGAGGGGCCCGGATCTGGCACGCCCACCCATCCTCCATGTCGTACGGGACGCAGGGCATCAGCGGGCTCCCCGTGGCCAGCGCCAGCAGGGCCGGGCCGGCCGGCATCTTCCTGGCCGCGCCGAACATCTCCACCTCCACCCCGGTCCCCCTCAGGTCCCGGTCGCTGACCAGGGCCAGCAGGTGGTTCCGGGCCAGGAGCGCGGCCAGCTCGGCGCCCAGCTTCCGGGCGTTGGACAGCGGGATGATGCCCATACCCAGCGCCCGGCGGTGCCGCTCGAACAGGCGGTACATCCGAGGGGGCTGGAGCTCCTCGGCCACGGCGGTGAGGCGGAAGCCCGATCCGGTCACCCACCGGGCGGCCGCGTCCCAGTTGCCCAGGTGGGGAAGGGCCAGGATGCCCCCCCGCCCGGCCTCGGTGGCCCGGGCCAGGTGCTCCACCCCTTGGAAGGTGAACCGCTTCATGAACTCCGGCGTGGGCATCGACCGGACCAGAAACGTCTCGTGCCAATACCGAGCGTAGGAGCGGAACGCCTCCCGGGTGGCGGTCTGGACCAGCTGGGACCTGGGGGGTCGGCCCAGAACCCGGGACAGGTTCGAGGCCACGGTGCCCCGGGCCTTCGACGCCAGGTGGAAGGCCAGGGTGCCCCCGGCCGCGAACAGACGCCGGCCCCAGGCCTCCGGGAGTGACATCCCCAGCCGCTCCATCGCCGTGAACGCTTCCACGGCCAGGGTCTGCGTGAGGGTCTCGCGCTCGCTCATCCGGGCTCTCCCTGCGAGGCGACCTCGGCGGTGCGCCGCCCGATCACCACCACCGACCACCCGGCCGAGGCCCACAAGCCGGCCTCCACCAAGCCGGTCACCAGGCCGAGGGACAGGGCCCCCAGCAAAACGGCCCGGTCCACGGTGGACTCCTCCAGGTCGAAGCCCAGCCCCACCGAACGGGCCCGGAGGTACGACGCCAGGTACGAGGCCACCAGAGCTACGAGCGCCGCGGCGCCCACCCTCGGCTCTTCCGGCAGGCGGGCCCATGCCACGGCGGCCAGCAGGGCGGCGTCGCCCAGGCGCTCCACGGCGGAGTCGGCGAACAGGAAGCGGGACCAGGCTCTCCGGCGGGCGGCCCGCCCGGCCACGACCAGCAGGACCAGGGCCGCCGCAGCGGAGGCCCCGCCCAGCCGCTCCCGGCCCCCCAGGACCAGTCCGGCGCCGGACAGGGCGGCGATCAGGGCCCCGACCAGCAGGGAGACGACGGCCGCGCGCCGGGGGGGGACGGATGCGGGAGCGCTCATGCGGAGACCGAGCCTAGCACGGGGCCCGGAGCGCCCCGGGGGGGCCGCTCACTATAATCGGCGTCTACCGACGCGACTGGGGAGCCCATGAAGACCTACGAGCCGAACACCATCCGCAACGTCCTCCTGGTGGGCCACGGAGGCTCCGGCAAGACTACGCTGACCGAGGCCCTCCTGTTCGCCTCGGGCGCCGTGACCCGGATGGGCACCATCGAGGACGGCAACACCGTGTCCGACTTCGAGCCCGAGGAGACCAAGAAGCAGATCTCCGTGTCCCTGGCCCTGGCCCCCGTGGAGTGGGGCGGGGCCAAGATCAACGTCCTGGACGCGCCGGGGTACGCGGACTTCATCGGCGACGTGACCGTGGCCCTCCGGGCCGCCGACGCGTGCCTGTTCGTGGTCTCCGCCGTGGACGGTGTGGAGGTCCAGCACGAGGTGGTGTGGGAGATGGCCGTGGAGGCCGGACTGCCCCGGGCCTTCTTCATCAACAAGATCGACCGGGAGCGAGCCTCGTTCCAGCGCACCGTGGACGGGCTGGTGCAGGCGTTCGGGACCCAGGTCGCCCCCCTCCAGTTCCCGCTGGGCGAGGAGCACGAGTTCGAGGGCGTGGCCGACCTCCTGTCCCGCAAGGCGTACCGCTACGCCAGCGGCCCCAAGGGCGAGGAGGGCCAGTGGCCTGACGACATCGCCGGGAAGGCCGACCCGTACCGCGAGAAGCTGGCCGAAGCCGTGGCCGAGGCGGACGACGCCCTGCTCGAGAAGTACCTGGAGACCGGGGAGCTGTCCGAGGAGGACATCGCCGGCGGGGTCAAGGCCGGCCTGGTGGCCGCCAAGTTCGCGCCGGTGCTGTGCGGGTCGGCCTCGAAGGCCATGGGCGTGGACCGGCTGGCCCAGTTCATGGTGGACGAGTTCCCCTCGCCCCTGGACCGGGGCCCGGTCACCGTGATGACCCCTTCGGGCGAGGAGCAGGGGCGGACCTGCGACCCGAGCGGCCCGCTCACCGCGGCTGTGTTCAAGACGATCAGCGACCCATACGTGGGGCGCATCTCGCTGTTCCGGGTGTTCTCCGGCAAGGTCCGCCCCGACACCACCGTGCACAACGCCACCCAGGGAGAGGACGAGCGGGTCGGCCAGCTGTTCACGATGAAGGGCAAGGAGCACGAGACGGTGGCGGAGGTGGTGGCCGGCGACATCGGCGCGGTGGCCAAGCTCAGCCACACGCACACCGGCGACACGCTCTCGGCCAAGGACCAGCCGGTGACGTTCCCGGCGGTGGCCTGGCCCCAGCCGCTGTTCATGGTGGCCATCGAGCCCAAGACCCAGGGCGACGAGGAGAAGTTGTCCACGGCCCTGTCCCGGCTCCGCGAGGAGGACGCCACCTTCCACGTGGAGCGGAACCCGGAGACGCACCAGACCGTGGCCTCCGGCCTCGGCGAGGCCCACCTGGACGTGATGCTGGAGCGGATGCACCGGAAGTTCGGCGTGGAGGTGACCACGCACCCTGCCCGGGTCCCGTACAAGGAGACCGCCCGCCAGAAGGTCCAGGCCCTGGGCCGGCACGTCAAGCAGTCGGGCGGGCACGGGCAGTACGGCATCGCCCACATCGAGGTCGAGCCGCTGGACCGTGAGGCCGGGTTCGAGTTCGTGAACAAGATCGTGGGCGGAGCCATCCCCTCGCAGTGGATCCCCTCGGTGGAGAAGGGCGTGGTCAAGGCCATGGAGACGGGCCTGACCGGCCACCAGGTCGTGGACCTCAGGGTCACGCTGTACGACGGCAAGTTCCACACGGTGGACTCCTCGGACATGGCCTTCCAGATCGCCGGCTCGATGGCCATCAAGGACGCCCTGGAGAAGGCGGGCATGGTCCTGCTGGAGCCCATCGTGGAGGCGGCGGTCACGGTCCCGGACTCGCTGAGCGGGGACGTGATCGGGGACCTGAACGCCAAGCGGGGACGGGTCCT
>DASWKD010000029.1:0-7764 GCA_036396815.1 Actinomycetota bacterium
TCGTGGACATGGACCCCAAGGATAGAGGAGCCGGCCTGTAAGCCGGATTCTGTCGAGGGCGGCCATCCCTCTGGGAGCCGCGTTGCCGCGACCCTCGTGCGGCCTACCCGGGAGCTCGGACGGGCCGTCCTCGAACGCTCCCTGCTTGGCCTTGCTCCGGGTGGGGTTTGCCGAGCCGCGACGGTCACCCGCCGCGCTGGTGAGCTCTTACCTCACCGTTTCACCCTTGCCGCCCGAAGGCGGCGGTCTGCTTTCTGTGGCACTTTCCGCGGGTCGCCCCGCCTGGGTGTTACCCAGCACCCTGCCCTGCGGAGTCCGGACTTTCCTCGATCTTTCGACCGCGGCCGCCCGGCCGGCTCCTCCATCCACAGTATAGAGCTCACTCCTCGAACAACGGCGGGGAAGGCGCTGGAGGTTCGTAGCCGATCCCCTCGGTGGCCAGCCATTCGTCCACACCCCGGTTGGCCAGTTCGTCTGCGTGCGCGTTGAGCTCCCGAGGGACGTGGGCCAGGTCCACCTGCTCGAATCGAGCTATCAACGCTCGGGCCTCCTGGTGGAGGCGCTGGAGGGTCGGCTTCTTGACCCGGAACCGGCCCGCCAGTTGCTCGATCAGCAGCCTGCTGTCCGACCGCAGGAGCACCGTTCTCGCTCCCCGCTCGGCGGCCTCCCGCAGGCCCTCGATGGCCGCCGTGTACTCGGCCACGTTGTTCGTGGCCACCCCGATCCCACGAGCGATCTCGGCCACCACCTCGCCGTCCTCGCTCAGGATCACCACGCCGATCCCGGCCGGCCCGGGGTTGCTCCGGGCGGCGCCGTCCGTAGCGACGATCAGACGAGGACCAGGATCCGCCGGCAGTACCCACACCTCCGGATGCCCTCGTCCTTCTTGATCTGCTCCACCTCGAGCGGGCTCAGCTTCTGGCGGCATCCACCGCACACCCCGCCCTCCTCCAGAGCCGCCGCCCCCACGCCTCGCTTCTGGGCCCGCAGGTCCTCGTAGAGCTCCAAGAGCTCCTCGTCGTACTCCGTGACGAGGGCTTCCCGCTCCGCTCGCCGGGAGGCCAAACCTTGGACGACCTCGGTCAGCTCGGACCGGGAGGAGGCCTCCAGCTCGGCCTGGTGCTTGCGAGCCTCCTCCAGCTCCGCCTCGAGGGCGGGCACCTGGCTCTCCAGCGCCTCCCGGCGTTCCATCTGGTCCAGCTCCTGGTCCTCGACCCGGCTCTTCCTCTGGCGGAAGTTCTCGATCTCGTGCTGCATCGACTCGAGCTCCTTGGGGTTGGCCACCGACCCGTCGTACAGTCGCTCGTTCTCCGCCTCGATCTTGCTCTCCAACGAGGACACCTCGGCGTCCAGCCGCTCGTGCTCCCTGCGTACGCCGTCCAGGGCCATCCGGAGCTCCCCCAAGCGGTCCTCCAACGCGTCGGCCTGCTCCCGGGCCGATCGGATCTCCTCGCCTGACTCGATGACCTTCCGGCGACCCTCCAGGCGGTCGATCGAAAGATCCAGCTCCTGCAGCTCCAGCAGCCGCTCGTACCCCTTCATGGGCGCACGAAGGGGTCCGTGGACACATCCGAGATCAGCACCTCGCCGGAGGGCATGGCATCCCCCAGGGCTTCGCCCAGGACGGGAACGAACGGTCGCTCGGTTCCATGGTGGCCGGCGTCGATCACCGTGAGTCCTGCCGCCGCGGCATCCAGGGCCTGATGGTGCTTCAGGTCCCCGGTCACGAAGACGTCGGCCCGGGCCCGCAGCGCGTCGGGTATCAGCTCGGACCCCGACCCACCGCACAAGGCGATGTGCTCCGCAGCACTCCCCGGATCGCCGGCCATGCGGACCGGGCCTCCGAGGCGTTCCTGGCACCGTCGGGCCAGGCCGGCCGCGTCGATCGCCTCTTCGGCCCGGGCCAGCCGACCCCGACCGAGCCCCGTGGCACCACCCAGGGGGACCACGTCGTGCGCCGCCTCCTCATAAGGATGAGCATCCACCAGTGCCTGGGCGGCCGCGGCGAGCTGGTGGCGCGGAACCACGATCTCCAGGCGATCTTCCTCCACCTCGCGCAGTGCCCCTCGCTCTCCGACCACGGGGTTGGCCGCTCCGCCTGGCAGGAACGTCCCCGCGCCCCGGACCCGGAACGAGCAGTGCGTGTACTCGCCGATCACCCCGCCCCCCGCCTCGACCACCGCGTCGAGGACCTTCCCGGTAGCCTCCGGCGGGACGAACGTGACCAGCTTCACCCGGGACCCGGCCTCGGTCGGCCGGAGGACGTCGATGACCTCGAGGCCCAAGGCCCCGGCCAGGGCGTCCGAGACACCAGGCCTGGCCACGTCAGCGTTCGTGTGCGCGGCGGCCACCGCCACACCGGCCTCCAGGGCCAGGGCCACTGCCCCACCCACCGGATCGGCCAGGTCCAGGCGGGCCAGCGGGCGGAACACGAGGGGGTGATGTGTGACCAGTAGCCCGCACCCATGCTCGGCAGCCTCGGCGATGACCGCCGGGGTGGGATCCAGCCCCACCAGGCATCTCCCCGCGTCGGCCCCGCGGTCGCCCACCTGGAGCCCCACGCTGTCCCACGGCTCCGCCCACGACGGTGGGTAGCACCCATCCAGGGCCTGGAGCCAGTCGCCTACGGTCGGCATCGAGGACGTAGCATACCGTCCGAGGCGGGACCGTCAGCAGGAGCGGACGCGGTCTTTGCCCGGCCCCCCGGAGCATCGGTCCTTCCCCGGTCCCCCGATCAGCAGGTCCCTCCCGCGGCCTCCGAACAGCGCATCGTTCCCCGAGCCGCCCAGGAGCACGTCCGCTCCGCCTTTCCCCCGCAGCACATCCCTGCCGCCCAGGCCGCACAGCACCTCATCCATCCCGGTGCCCTTGATGGTCTGGCTCTTGGACGAGCCGACCAGGTGGATGCCGGCCCGACCCTCGTCCCCCGGGCACAGGTCGCCGAACTGCATGACCTGCTGGAACGTGGGCCGGTTCTGCCACCGAAGGCTCGGCTGCCCCAACACCCCCAGGGCTGCGTACTGGATGGCGTCGCGCCCCTCTACCCCGGAGGGGTTCGAGGCGGCGACCGCATCTTCCAGAGCCTCGGCCAGGACGGCCCGGCACTGATCCAGGACACCCCCTCCGCAGTACCGGCGAGAGAACGTCCCCTTCACGCTCTTCCCCAGGATCGTGCGCAGGTCCTTCTGCAGCTGCCCGTACCAGCCACCGATGTACGCGCTGCCCACCGGCCCGGGCCTGTCGTCCTGCCCCTGCGGGACCAACTCGAACGCGTCGCCCATCTCCGGACGGAACACCCGATCCAGGGCCCGGTTCCACCACGCGTCCATCAGCGCCACGGCCTCGGCGTGCTCGTACGTCCCGTCGCCATCCCGATCCCGCCGGTGGGCGCCGGCCTTCTCCCAGGCCGAGAGCTTGGCCACGGCATCCTTGAGAGCGGGGTCGCCCGGATCACCCAGCACCTCCAGCATGTACGGCAGGACCTTGTCCCCCCGGAGGTCCACGGTGGCCGCATCGCCCATCGCGTTGACCACCTCGATCAGGGAGATCTTCCCGTCCCCGCCCCGGTACGCCTTCAGCCGGTCGTCCAGCAACTGGCTCCGGTGGATCGGCCCGTAGGACCACTCGTTGTCCGCGGCCCGGAACCTGGGCGCCTGGCTGTTGTTCCAGCTGGTGATCCACCCACGGTCGGGGTTCGCATCCTTGGGCGTGCCGGCGAAGGACAGCATCCCCTTCCACGAGTACTCGGGACGGTCCCAGTTGGGCAGGTCGAGGTCCACACCCTTGGCCCGCAGCGGATGGTATCCACCCAGCTGGTAGGCCACGTTGCGATCGTCCACGTAGAACCAGTTAAAGGTGAACGCGAACCGGCCGAAAGCCCGCTGGAAGTCGGCCGGGCCGTTGATCACGGAGGGGTTGAGCATCTCCACGTACGTCAGCGCCGAGTCCACCTCGGCCCCGTAGCTCGAGCGTTGGGAGGCGAAGGCCACGGGCTTGCCCTCCACGGTCCCCCGGGCCTGGACGATGGCCACCGCCCCGTCGGCCAGGCGGACCCGGTGGGTGGACAGGTCCACCAGGATGGGGACGGGGTTGTCCTGGGAGGGGGGCGGGGGGATCCCACCGGCGCCGGGCTTGGCCACGTATGTCAAGGATGACTCCTCCATGGCCACGCACTGCCCGGCCCCGTTGCGGTAATGATCGGAGCCTTCGGAAGGCGGGCTGCCATCAGGCTCGCACAGCTCCACGGCCCACACGTCCACCAAGTCTCCGCCGGCCGAGGTCGCGCTCCACGCGTAGTCCCGGCCTCGGCCCAGGAGCACGTACAGGGATACACCGGGGAACGTCGCCCCGCGGGCATCGATCCCCGGACCGTGCATGTCGATCTCCATCAAGATCTCCGGCGACCAGTACCCCACCTGCGGTCCGAACACGGCCAGAGGGCGGCCCTCCTTGGCCTGGTCGGCGGTGATCAGCAGGGCGTTGCTCGCTCCCGATGGGAACCGGAGCGGGATCGGCCCGAAGGGTCCATCCACCGCATCCGGCGGCGTGGCCGCCTCCAGCTGATCGAGGACGCTCTGGGCCGACCCGGGGTCGGGGATCGCCGCCGCATCGGCATCCGCCTTCGGCAGGTTGGACAGCCAGGTGAACGTCCGGCCGGTGGTGGTGGGGGCCTCGGGATCCTCGGCCATCCGGAAGTCGTCGAAGATCTCCCGGGCTCCCTCCGCGGTGTGGCCCTCGTCCATCAGGGCTCGGAGGAAGATCGCGTTGCGCAGCTCCTGGCCTCCTCCCACCCCCAGCTGGCCGCCGATCAGCGAGGCTACGGCCACGCTGTCCGTGGGGAGCCACGGCTCCGGGACGACCTGGAGGGCGGGGTACTCACCGGGCAGCTTGCTGGGGTCGGTCAGCGCTTCGCTGATGTACTGGTTCGCCCCGGCCGTGAAGTCCCGGAGGTCCTGCTGGGCCTGGGCCCCGAGGGTCGGGTGGACCTCGTCCAGGCGGTCGAACATGGCCTGGAACTCCTCCTCCGAGTAGTCCGCGCTCATCCGCTGGCTGCGATCCTGCTGGAGGTTGGCCGGGCTGGATCCCAGGAACTCGCTCAGGCGGCCTCGGCCCAGGTGACGCAGCACGTCCATCATGAACAGGCGGTCCTCGCCGGAGACGTACCCGGCGCCGAACAGCACGTCGGCTCGGGTCTGTCCGTAGATGTGGGGGACGTTGAACCCCTCGTCGCGCAGCACCACCAAGCCGCCGCGCCCTCCCGGCGAGTACGTCCGGGCCACATCCTGGGGCTCCACCCCGAAGGACGCGTCCTTGAAGTACGTCGAGAGCTCGCTTCCCTTGATGCTCGGGGCCCCCTGGACCATGCGGTCGTACATGTCGTGCTGGTCGCTCAGCTCGGCCGGCATCGCCCCCACCGGAGGGGGCGCGCCGTTCTGCGCGGCCTCGGCCTGGATCAGCTCCACGGAGTTCATGTACCGGCCCTGGCCCGGGGGGAGGATGTTGCGGGCAACGATGCTCCGATCGCCCTCCCGGTAGCCACCGGCAACAGCCTGCTGTCCGGGCGCGGGCGGGGCGGAAAGCACGCCCACGATGGCCGGCACCAGGGCCAGAACGGCCGGGCGGAGCTTCATACTGGTCGACCTCCGGATGTCGTCGGGATCTGAGGTAGGGTTCGCCGCCGACCCCCGGATTTCCTACCCGTGGGTAACAGGAGGTCCGGTTCGTCCTGTTTCAGGGCCGCTTCTTGGCCTTCTTCGGGGGGAGCCCCTCGGCAGACGATGCCCTCCGGGATGGCCTCCCTGTCGATCGTCGAGGAACGCTGTCCGGCGGCCATGACCGAGGGATCGACCACCGTCGCCTGTCCGGACGACCGGCAGGTGACCATGATCGTCTCCGGGAACCGGCCGGAGGGAGACGCGCGCTCGGCCGCTCACGCCCTGACGGTCACCGTGCTGGCCCGCCTCATAGGCTGATGGGCCTGGAGACGTAGCCGCAGGCATTGGCCCCGAAACAGGCTCGCACGTACACGGCGGCCGGTCCCGGCGGCATCCCGGCCGCATCCACCGTTCCGGCGTACTGTCCGTCATCCTCCGCCTGGGCCTCCGAGGCGTACGTCACCGCGGCGGGATCCTGGCCGGGAGGGCCGACCGCCAGGGACACCGCGCGCAGCCCCGTCTCGAAGGATTCCTGGTAGGCCAGGGCGTCACCGGCCGTTCGCCGGGCTCCGATCCCGGTGGCCACCGGAGCAGCCGTGGGGGCGATCGCCGATCCGAACCCGCCGCCCAGCGAGGCCAGCGGCACCGTCACCGTGACGGTCCGGGCCGGAGGGCTCAGCGTGACGCCGGCCGGTATGGTGGTCAGCGTCTGTGCGGCCACCGCGCAGGCCGGATCGGCGCACCGCCAGACCTCGGCCTCCGCCCGGAGGGACGGCCCCACCGACCACGCGTTGACCTCGTAGCAGGACGCTCCCGACACGCAGAACGCCCAGCCGTAGCTGACCCTGGGCCCCTGACCGGTCCCCGCAGGGAGGGACGCCAGGTGGAACCGGAGCCGGAGCCGGCCATCGGTGGTCGTTGAGACGGAAGCCGCCGTGAGGTCCTGGCCCAGGGCGGCCGGCACCTCGGCGTCCCCGGTGGGATCGGTACCCAGCTCCACGAAGGGCTGGTCCGCGAAGGACGCCGAGCCCGTGACATCGACCGCCGAACCCGTGACCACAGCATCCTGCACGCCGGCGGTGGTCACGGCGGCCGGCGGCGGGAAGGCCGGCGTGGGCGGCCGGGCCTCGTAGGACTGGGAGATGGACCGAACGCCCACCTGGGCCACCCAGTGCGAGTAGCACAGGTACCCGGGGTCCCCCAGGTAGTCGGGATCGATGTACAGGTCGGGACGCCCCACGTGGTACCGGATCAGGTCCACGTAGTTGTCGCGGTAGGAGGCGTCGCCGGTGACCAGGTACAGCTGGTAGAGGGCGAACGCCCGGGTGAAGTTCAGGCCGCCGGCGTGACAGTTGGCCGGAGCGGTGACCGGCGGGATGTTCAGGCCCTCGGCCGGGAGGCGGGCCAGGATCCAGTCCCGGACGTGGTCGCCGAAGATGTGGGCCACCGTAGCCAGCCGCATGATGCAGGCTGGCATGAACCCGGTCCGGGTGGTCTGCCGGTCGCGGGTCGCGGGACAGCTGGTGTCCAGGTTGGCCTCGAACAGCGGCCGGGCCGCGTCGCGCACCGCCGCCAGCAAGGCGGGATCGTTCGTGTACCGAGCCCACACATCCAGGTTGAGCAGCGACCAGCTGTAGTTGGGATGGGCCTCGTTGAGGATGTAGGTCCGGGCGTCGTTGTTGACCTCCCGGGCCCGGAACCAGGCCACCATCTCGTTCGCCGCGTAGTCGGCCATGGCCCGGGCGTCCTGCTTCCCGGTGGCCAGCTCCCGCTCCCGGGCCAGGATCAGGAACCAGCCGAAGCCGTAGGGGTTCTCCGTGAGCGGCAGGTCGAGCCCCTTCGCCCGCTCGTAGGCCATCTCCGCGGGGAACAGCGAGACGCCACCGGGCGCGATCTGGGCCTCGGCCCTGTCCAGGTAGTCCTGCGAGCCCGTCCGGCGGAACAGGGCGTGGTGCGAGTACGCAGCGTGCGAAGCTGAGTGCCAGTCGATGCACCCGTGGAACACCGGGCTCAGCGGGTCGATGGCCGAGTCGTGGCGTTGGAAGCAGTCCAGGATCGGCGGGGCCAACTGGGTGTAGAGCGACACCCGGTCGGCCAGGAAATCCTCCCA